>JBDIAD010000023.1:0-10149 GCA_039812205.1 Leucobacter sp. | reverse complement strand
CGTCTCGCGTACGAGCAGCACGCTGACCACCGAGATCAGGCCCATTCCCGCCAGGTACCAGCCGATCGACAGACCCGAACCGGTGGCTTCCAGAATCGCCAGGGCGATGATGGGCGAGAGCGCGCCCGCGAGGATCGATGCCGTGTTGTAGGCCACGGAGGTACCGGTGTAGCGGACCTCGGTCGGGAACAACTCGGAGTAGAAGGCTCCGATCGCCGAGCTGAAGAGCGCGAAGATCGCGAGCCCGCCCATGGCGGCGAAGATGATCGGCGCCGGTTCGCCCTGATCGAGAAGCGCGAAGAAGGCGAAGCCCCACGGCACGGTCAGGATGGAGGCGGCGAGCAGGATCGGCTTGCGTCCGATCTTGTCGGAGAGCATGGCGAAGAGCGGGATCAGCACGATGGCGACGACCTGGCCGATCATCACCGCGGCGAGCGCGAGCTGGCGATCGACGCCGACGTGCGTCGTCGCGTAGGTGAGGATGAACACCGTGTAGATGTAGTAGCCCGAATTCTCGCCCATGCGTGTGCCGGCGGCGAGGAGGATCTCACGCCAGTTCGTGCGCAGTGCCGAGAACAGCGGAACCTTCGTGACGGTCGTAGGCGCTGCCTTCTCGGCGGCCATGCGGGCCTCGAACACCGGAGTCTCCTCGACGACGAGGCGCATGACGAGGCCGACGATGACGAGGACGGCCGAGAGGCCGAAGGCGATCCGCCACCCGAAGTCGAGGAACTGCTCGCTGCTCATGATCGCGGCGAGCAGCGCCATGACGCCCGCGGAGAGCAGGCTGCCGACCGAGGGGCCGAGGTTCGGCAGCGACGCCCAGAACCCGCGCTTGCTGTTGTCGTCGGCGTATTCGCTCACGAGCAGGATCGACCCGGCCCACTCGCCGCCGAGGGCGAAGCCCTGCACGAGACGCAGGACGAGCAGGATGACGGGGGCCGCGAGTCCGATCGTCGCGTAGGTGGGGACGAAGGCGATGAGCATCGTCGCGATGCCCATGAGCATCAGGCTCCAGATGAGCGTGGTCTTGCGGCCCTTGCGGTCGCCGAGGTGTCCGAGCACGATGGCGCCGAGCGGGCGGGCGATGAAGCCCGCGGCGAAGGTGCCCAGCGACAGCAGCGTGGCGACCGTGGGGTCGCCGTCGCCGTAGAAGATGTGGTTGAAGACGATCGTCGCCGCCGTGCCGTAGAGGAAGAAGTCGTACCACTCGATCGTGGTGCCGATCAGGCTCGAACCTGCGACGAGGCCCATGCGCGACTTGCGCTTCACCTGCCCCGGGTGGATTGCTGTAGACATCGGGAGCGACCATTGCTTTCTGATATCGGAATCGAAGGACGCGCCTCGTTGCGCGACGCCTCGAATGTATCACTCTTGTATACAATCTGTCTACACGCTGTTTTCGCTTCGTATCCGGCCGTGCGCCGCATCCTCTGCTGAAACGCTCGGGCACCGCGAGGGGCGGATACAGTGGAGTCGATGTTGAAGCTCACACCCGGATTCCTCGATTCGGAACGTCCCGCACGCAGCTACGAGACCGGCTGGGCGACCCGCGCGATCCGCGTCGCCGCCTGCGCCCTGGGGGTCGCGACCTGGATCGCGGTGATCATGCAGTACCCCTCGATGCCGCAGACGATCCCGACCCACTTCGACATCGCCGGAACCGCGGACGGGTGGGGCCCGAAGGGCTCGATCTTCCTGCTGATGGGCATCTACACCGCGCTGCTCGTCGGCCTCACCTGGGTGTCGCACTACCCGCGGAGCTTCAACTACCTCACCGTCATCACCGAGGCGAATGCTCAGGGCGTCTATCGGCGCGGCGAGCAGATGCTGGTGTGGCTCACCGCCGCGAGTTCGGTGCTCTTCACCGGAATCGTGCTCGGCACGATCTTCGCCTTCAACTCCGGTCCGATCGTGCTGATCGGCGCGATCGGGCTCGGCGTCTCAGTGGTCGCCGGCGTCGCGCTCTCCATCCTCGCCGGCCGCAAGAACTGATCCGCTCGCCACGGCGAGCGCCGCGATCCTCAGCGGCGCGCGCTCTGACGCAGCTTCTGGTACGGGTGCACCTCGACTCGAGAGACGACCTCGTCGATCAGGTCCTGCGCGCTCTTCCCCGCGCGAGCTTTGGCGATGATGCGCCTGGTCACGCGGGTCGCACCGCGGACGCTCATGGGGCGCCCCTCGATGCCGAAGAGCAGCAGCGCCCAATCCGGCAGCAGCCCGAGCATGGCGTCCTGGACGTTCAGTCCGATCCACACCTTGATGGGATTGCCTCTCAGCGCGGGCTTGCGCATGTTGCGCGAGATCTCGGCGGCCGGCGGCGTGAGCGCCATCCACTCCTTGTTGTCGTCGATGTACTGCTCCAGTTCGGAACGATTCGACGGCAGGAAGCGCTGGTCGGTGATGCCGACGATGCGCGCCGCCTCATGCTGTTCGAGCACGAAACGATCCTGTTCGATCCTCGTGAGCTCGGGGCCGAACTCGTCCGAGGCCCGCAGCACGCTGTAGACGATGGCATTGTGCGTCCAGGCGAGCCACTCCTGATTATCGGCGCGCAGCTGCTCACCGGTTCGCGGATCCGTCCAGACGCTCGCGGCGTGCAGCTTCTGCACGGCTGCCCCGGCCGCATCCGCGTGTGCTCGATCGCCGAAGATCGTCGTATCGACATACCGCCCCGTGCGCTCTCCTCGCCCTTCGATATCGGTCGCGTAACTGCTCACGCCAGAGAAGACCCGCATCATCATGGGATTCAACGACTGCAGCATGAGCGCGGCGAGGCCGCCGAGCTTCGACGACGGATCGGAGAACAATCGCCAGCTCACGCTGTCGGGGCCGAAATACCCTTGATCGACGCCGTGCGGGCGAGCACTCGAAGACGCGGGCGCGGACGATGCATGCGCGACGGGGCATACGCCGATTCCTGAAGTGCGGGGCGCGTCGTCCCCGCCTGTCGGGCTCGCATGCTGACTCGACGACTCGGGCACGGTGACTCCTTCGAACTGGCTCCCCTGGAGCATCGAAGAACGGTCGACTCCAGTATCTGAACCGAGCCTAGCCGGGTTTGAAATCCGACCTCGGTCCAGAAATAGTCGCGCTACCTCGCAGCGGCCGCGAGCGCGGTGAGCACCTCGACGAGTTCCGCTTCATTCCCTACCGCCGCGAGCCGCTCGAGCGCGGCCGCGACCTCGCGGGCGACCGTCACCGAATGCCTGCGGCCGTCGATCTCGATCGAGAACCGCACGGCGCGCTCGGCCGGCTCCCGCGGTTCGGCGACCCGCGGCTCGCCTACGTCGTCGGCATCGACCAGCACGAAGTTCAGCGTGTCCCCCGGGCGCAGCTGCGCGGCTCGGTCGAGATCCTCATCGATCACCGTCGCGATCACCGGGTATCCGCCGGTCACGGGATGATCGGCGAGGAACAGCACCGGCTGCCCGCTCGGCGGCACCTGGATCGATCCGCTCACCACGCCCTCGCTCGGAAGCTCGCCGAGGTCGAGGCGCGAAAGCGCCGCGCCGTGGAGCCTGATGCCGATGCGGTTGGACTCGGCCGTGACCCGCCAGTCCTGCCTCACGAACGAGGCGATCGCCGCCGCGGAGAACCAGTCGTCGCGCGGACCCGCCACGGCGCGCAGCGTCGCATGGCCGCCGGTCGCGCGAGCGGGAATCCGAGGGCGCGGATCAGCGTTCGCGGGCGCATCCGCGAGGTGGAGCGGATCCCCCGGCCGCAGCGGTGCGGTGCCCAGCTTCGCGAGACTGTCGTAGGCGACGCTGCCGAGCATGCTCGTTCCGGCGATGCCGCCGCGGACCGCGAGATAGGCGCGCATGCCCGAGCTCGCGGACCCCAGTTCGAGCCGCTCCCCGGCGCGCAGCACGAACGCGGCGTCCATCTGCGGCGCGCGCTCGAGGGCCTCGGCGGCTTCCGTGCCGTCAGCCGCCTCGATCGTGAGCGGTACCTCCGCGCCGCTCACGGCGACGGTGAGCTCGCGCTCGGCGCGGAGTCGGAGACCGCCGTTCAGCACCTCGAGGCCCGCCGCATCCGCGGGGTTCCCGACGAGTGCGTTCGCGAGCCGCAGCGCACCCGAGTCGAGCGCCCCGGAGTCGGTCACCCCGAGCGACGCGTGCCCCGCGCGGCCGCCATCCTGCACGAGCACCTGCATGCCGACGCCTTCGATCACGGCTGCGGGCTCCCGCATCTGCTCACGGGAGAGATCCCGATCATCGACGGCCGACGCCACCGGCTCGACGGCCATTTCCACCGACTCGCGCACGGCGCGGAACCGCACGCGGTCGCCCGGGCCGATGAGCGCGGGCGGATCGGCGCGCTGATCCCACATGAGCTGCTCGGTGCGCCCGATCAGCTGCCATCCCCCGGGCGAGTCGCCGGGGTAGACCGCCGAGAACACTCCTGCGAGCGCCACCGACCCCGCCGGCACCCGTGTGCGCGGGGTCGCCCGTCGCGGCACGTCCAATCGCCCGTCGGCACCCGCGAGGTACACGAAGCCCGGAGCGAACCCGCCGAACGCGCCCAACCACTGCGTCTCGGTGTGCGCCCGGATCACGGCATCCCGGCTGAGGCTGGTGAGAGCCGCCACCTCGTCGAGATCCTCCCCGTCGTAACTCACGTCGATGACGATCGCGCGGCCGTCGCCCACAGCCACGGGGCGCGCGGCATCGATGCGCTCCATGGCCTCGACGACCCGCTGCACCGCGGCACGGTCGACGGCGGTCACGAGCACGGTGCTCGCCGCCGGCACGATCTCGATCACACCGGGCAGCGCCAGCTCGCGGAGCTGGGAGGCGACGCTCATCACCCGGTCGAGGTGATCGAGATCGATGATGCCGGCGCGGTCGCCGACGGCGCGCACACGTGGCCGACTAGACAAAGCTGCGGATCTCCACGCCCGCGGCCTCGAGGCCGGATCTGATCTCGGGCGCCAACTGCACCGCCCCGGGGCTGTCGCCGTGCAGGCAGATGCTCTGGGCGCCGGTCGAGATGACCGTGCCGTCGGCGGCCACGACGGTGCCGTCCTCGGCGAGACGGATGGCCTGCGCCACGGCATCGGTCGCAGAGAGCATCGCGCCCGGGGTGCCGCGCTTCACGAGCGTACCGTCGGGCAGGTATCCGCGATCCGCGAAGGCCTCCGCGACGGTGATGAGCCCCGCATCCTGCGCGACGCGTTCGATCACGCTCCCCGGCAGCACCATGAGCGGCAGCTCCGGTTCGAGATCGGCGCTGAGCTCGATGATCGCGCGCACGACGGCGCCCGCCTGCGCCTCGTGCACCGCGATGGTGTTGTAGAGCGCTCCGTGCGGTTTCACATACTGCACCTGCCCGCCGACGCTGCGCGCGAGCGCCTGCACGGCGCCGATCTGGTAGATCACCTCGTCGGTGAGCTCGGAGAGGTTCATGTCGATGAAGCGGCGCCCGAATCCAGGGAGATCGCGGTAACCGGGATGCGCCCCGATCGCGACCCCGCGCTCGACGGCCGCGCGGGCCGTCGAGCGGATGCCGTGCGGATCCCCTGCGTGGAAACCGCAGGCGATGTTCGCGCTTGAGATGGAATCGAGGATGAGCTCGTCGCTGCCGAAGGTGTACTGGCCGAAGGATTCGCCCAGATCGCTGTTGAGGTCGATGTTCATCCTTGCCCCTCGAATTCCTGCGCCCCGGCTTCCTCCGCCGCCACGGTGAAGAGCTCCGGCAAGCGCTCCCGCGCGAAGGCGAGCAGTTGATCGCTGTTGGATACGACCGCGTCGTCCCAGGTCTGCATGGTGGTGGCGTCGTCGGCGAAGTCGGACGGCGTCTTGTAGATGCGCAGCGGAACCCCGAGCCGACGGCAGACCTGCGCATAGGCGTAGCTCTCCATGTCGACCAGGCTGGCGCCGCGCGCCGCGAGCTCCTCGCGCTGCGCATCGCTCTGCACGAAGACGTCGCCCGTCGCGATGACCGCTTCCGGCACCGGCCCCCGGGCCGCCGGGCCGCGGCCGCCCGGGGGAAGCTCGACCGTCGGCGAGGGCAGCGAGTAGTCGTGCTGGATCGCCGCGCTCACGCGATAGACCGTGTCGAGGCGGGCGTCGGGCGAGATCGCTCCGGCCGTTCCCAGCACGATGACCTCGGCGGGGCGATCCGCCCCCGAATCGAGAATTGCGCGCGTCAACTCGAACGTCGCGTTGATCTTGCCCACGCCGGTGATCAGATGCGGCACGCCGGCGCGCGCGAAGGCATCGGCCTCGTCGCCGTGCGCGAAAACGAGGAGTGTCTGCTCTGCCATGGCGCCTCCTGGTGAAATCGTATCGGCACCCGATGCGTCTCGACAGTGGGCGCCCGGGGTGCAGCGCACGGAATCGGTCGTCGGTTCGGTCCGCGCCGCGCTCGCCCGATGCCGCGCCCTAGGACTGCGGGTCCGCGTAGTTGCGGCCGTCCTCGCGGATGCGGGCGCCGTTGTGGACGTAGTAGCGCGTCACCAGGTCGCGCTCCTCGATCTTCACCTCGGGCAGGCGCCGCGCGAGCTTCGCCTCGAAGCGGGATGCGTCGATCAGCGAGCCGAGCCAGACGTTCATCATGAGGTTGTATCGGCCGAGCAGCACCGAGCACGCGCGGATCTCGGGGAAGTCCTCGAGCTGGGCGATCACCTCGCTGGAATTCGCGGCGGGCAGCGACGCGAAGTAGCGCAGCGTGATGGGATGCGAGGAGTACTGTCGCGCCTGATCGCAGCGGATCACGAGATCGCGATTGCGGATCAGATGCCCCAGGTGCCGCTTCACGGTGCCGACGACCGAATCCGTGCGACGCGCCATCTCCGTGTAGCTCATGCGCGCATCCTCTTTGATGAGCCCGATGATGCGATCGTCGATGGGATGCCAGTAGTCCGTGAACGGCACCGGATCCACCAGGTCATCGCGCTGCATCTTGCGCAGCTTCGCCTCCTGATCGGGGGTCAGCCCCTCGTACTGCCAGGAGGAGCCGTCGATCGGAACGTAGGTGATCGCGAAGGATCGCGCCGCTTGCACCCCGTCGATCTGCGCGAGGCGATGGTTCACGAACGCCGCCAGCATGTCGATGGACGGGCCGCGCCAATCCAGGGAGATGTTCCACTCGCCCAGCGTCGCGCGCACCATGTAGAGCTCGTCGAGCGATTGCAGCTGCTCGAAGACCCGGCTGAGCGCCTGCGGACTCACCCGCAGCTCGACCACGGCGCTGATGGGATTCACCGACGGGAACGGGGATTCCCCGGCGCGACGATGCCTCGATGAACTCGGCGTGTACGCGGAGAACCACGCGACCCCGCTCTCGTGCATGCGGGCCCAGTGCCGCGACGCCGTCGCCGCGTCGATGTTCAGCAACGCACCCAGAGCCGCCCAGGATACCCGCGGCCAGATGTGCAGCGCATGCAGTATCTGGTTGTCGACTCTCTCGAGAGTGATTGCCGGTTCCTGCATCACGCCGCTCCTCACTTTCGAAATTCCTGAAAACGACTCTAAGGGATTCCCAGCTATCCAGCACATTCACAGATCGATGCGTTGGCGCCGCCTATGTGTTGTCATGCTGGCCAGCAGGCCGCAACGACGCGGTTTATTTGCAATGGAGCAAGGAGAGTCGCAATGACGGGCAATCAAACTCGCACATTTCTGACGAACGCTACGTTGATCGACGGAGTCGCCAATGAGGCTCAGCCGAACTCGACGGTAGTGATCGAGGACGGGCTCATCGCCTGGGTCGGGGCCGCGGCAGACGCGCCCACGCCCGCGGACAGCGACACCGTCTACGACCTCACGGGCAGCACGCTGCTTCCCGGATTCATGGATGTGCACGTGCACGTGTCGTCGAGCGGCGGACTCAACCCGGCGAACGATCTGCACATGCCGTCGACCATCACCATCTACCGCGGCGTGGACAACCTGAGCCGTACGCTCGACGCGGGCGTCACCATGGTCCGCGATCTCGCAGGCACCGACTACTCCGCGAAGCTCGCCGTCGAGCAGGGCCTCATCCGCGGCCCGCACATGATCGTCGCCGTGACGCCGATCGGCCCGACCGCGGGTCACTCGGATTCGCGTACCCTGAGCGTCCCCTACGGCGTGCATCCGCACGCGGGAAGCTTCGGCAGCGCCCTCGCCGATGACGTCACCGAGGCGCGTCGCGCGGCCCGCGAACTCATCCGCGTCGGCGCGGAGGTCATCAAGGTCATGGGTACCGGCGGCGTCTGGAGCCCGCGCGATGCCCCGGAGCACGTCGGGCTCGGCGTCGACGAGGTGCGCGCGATCGTCGAAGAGGCGAACAACCGCGGCATCTACGTCGCCTCGCACGCGCAGGGCGCCCAGGGCATCAAGAACGCGCTGAAGGCCGGCATCAAGAGCATCGAGCACGGCTATCTCATCGACGATGAGGGCATCGAGTTGATGCTCGAGAACGACGCCTGGCTCGTGCCGACGCTGCTCACCGGCACCACTCCTCCCGATCCCCAGAAGGCGACGCCGTACGCGTTCGCGAAGAAGAACCGCGTGCGTGCGCAGCTGCAGGAGAACATCGCGAAGGCGTTCGCCGCGGGCGTGAAGGTCGCGCTCGGCACCGACAGCGGTGTCGTCCCCCACGGCCAGAACCTGAAGGAGATCGGCATCATGGTCGAGCTCGGCCTCGACCCGATGAAGGCCATCAAGGCGGGTACCACCTCGGCCGCCGAGCTTCTCGGCACGCACGAGTCCCGCGGACAGGTCACCGTCGGCTACATCGCGGATCTCGCGGTGGCGTCGATCGATCCGCTCGCGAACCCTGCGGGTCTCGGCGATCCCGACAACATCACGCACGTCTTCCAAGACGGCAACCGCGTGAAGTAATTCGCATTTTCACTCCCCCAGGCTCATCACGCATTGAAAATGCATTGAAATAAAGGAACACAAAAGACATGAAACGATTCGGCTCGTGGAAGAAGGCGGGCATCGCGGTGCTCGCGGCTTCCGCCCTCGCACTGACGGCTTGCGCCGGCGGCGGCGATAACGCGAACAACAACGGTGGTGGCGGCGGCGCGGATGTCGGCGACGGCATCCTGCACATCGGCACCACGACCGAGGTCGTGAACTGGACCCCGCTGAACTCGGTGTCGATCACCGACATCTGGGTGGTCTACCAGCTCTACCCGGCGCTGCAGACGCTGACGTCCGAGGGCACGTACGAACCGCATGTCGCGGATTCGATCAAGACCTCCGAGGACGGCAATTCGGTCATCATCAGCATGAACAAGGACTTCAAGTGGAGCGACGGCGAGCCCATCACCGCCAAGGATGTCGCCTTCACCCTTGATCGTCTGCGCGATGATGCGCTGCTCGCGGGCAAGGGCTTCATCGGGAACTACGACGGCACCGAGATCCAGGACGACTACACCGCGGTCGTCAAGATGAAGGAGCCCTCCTTCGGCTGGTCGATCGATCTCGCCCAGTCGGTGTACCTGATCCCGGAGCACGTCTTCGCCGATGTCCCGACCTTCCAGGGCTACAGCATCGAGAACGACCCGGATCGCTGGGTGTCCGGCGGCTCGTTCAAGCTCACGAACATCGTGGCCGGCCAGCGCTACGACTTCGAGCCGAACGAGTACTACCCGATGCGCGCCAAGGGCAACGACGCGGTCAAGGGTCTGGAGTTCCAGATCTACGCCGATGTCAACACGATGCAGCTCGCGCTGCGCAACAACGACATCGACCTCATGGCTCCGATCGTTCCGGCTTCGGCGATCGCCGGCCTCGAGTCTCAGCAGAATATCGAGGTCGTCGAGGCGAAGGAGGCCATGAACTTCTCGAAGCTCACCTTCAACGCCTCGCATGACGTGCTCGCAGACGCGAAGGTGCGCAACGCGATCGCCGGTCTGATCGACACGAAGGCGATCATCGACAACGTGCTGCAGGGCCACGGCCAGCAGGGCACCAGCCCGCTGATCCCGGCGCTCACCGAATTCCAGCCCGACGTGAAGCCGTACAAGAGCACGCCCGATGAGACGAAGAAGGTGCTCGCCGATGCTGGGTTCCCGGATCCGACGCTGATGCTCACCTGCGATCAGGGCAACTCGAGTCACGCGAAGAGCGCCCAGCTCGTGCGCGACATGCTCGCTCCAGCGGGGATCAACGTCGATATCCGCTGCGCGGAGCGCGCGACGTCGCTGAC
>JBDIAD010000022.1:0-10270 GCA_039812205.1 Leucobacter sp. | reverse complement strand
CATGAGCACGAACTTGCGCGCTACGAGCACGCCGCGCAGGCGGCGCAGCAGACGCGGGATCCCGCTGTGAGGCTTCGGTCCGCCGATGAGCACCGCGGTCGACTCGAGGATCACGGGGCCGAAGATCTCGAGCCCCGCGGTGCGCAGCGTCTCGCCGGTGGAGACCACATCGGCGACTGCATCTGCGACCCCGAGCTCGACCGCGGATTCCACCGCGCCGTCGAGTTTCACGGTGATCGCCTCGACTCCGCGCTGCCGCAGGTAGTCGTCGACGAGTTTCGGGTAGCTGGTCGCCACGCGCAGCCCCGCGAGATCGCCGAGTTCGCTCACGGTGTTCGGGGGCGCGGCGAAGCGGAACGTCGAATCTCCGAAGTCCAGGTGCGCGATCTCCCGCGCCTCTGAGCCCGAGTCGAGCAGAAGATCGCGCCCGGTGATGCCGACGTCGAGCGCACCGGAGCCCACGTACGTCGCGATGTCGCGAGGCCGCAGGTAGAAGAACTCGATCTGGTTGCGGGGGTCGCGGTGGACGAGCTTGCGACTGTCCCGGCGGCCGCTGTAGCCCGCCTCCGAGAGCATCTGGGCCGCGGTTTCCGAGAGCGATCCCTTGTTGGGCACTGCAACGCGAAGCATGGTGAGGTTTCCTTCTATCGTGACCGCGGGAGCCGCGGCCGAAAGTATCGGGTCGATGGCGGATCGAGATCCCGCGCTGTGACCGGCCCGCCCATTCGGCGGTCGCGTATCACAGCGCTAGAGATGCGCGTACACCTGCTCAAGGGTGAGCCCCTTGGAGATCATCATGACCTGCAGGTGGTAGAGCAGCTGGCTGATCTCCTCGGCGCACTGCTCATCGGTCTCGTACTCCGCGGCCATCCAGACCTCGGCGGCCTCCTCGACGATCTTCTTGCCGATCGCGTGCACCCCCGCGTCCAGGCGGGCGACGGTGTCGCTTCCCTCGGGGCGCAGCCGAGCCTTCTCGCTCAGCTCACCGAAAAGTTCGTCGAATGTCTTCACGGTAGTTAATCGTATCGTCTCCGCGCGCGTCCGAAGGCGCCGGCCTACGTCGCGTCCCCGTGAATATGCCGGGCGGCTGCCGCGCGCAGCTCGGCGATGCGCTCGACCGGGACGCCGCCGTAAACGGCCGAGCCGGCGACGAAGGTGTCGGCCCCGGCCTCCGCGGCTTCACCGATCGTCTCGGCGGTGATGCCGCCGTCGACCTGCAGCCAGACGTCGAGCCCCTGCGCGCGCCGCGCCTCGGCGAACCTCCGCAGCTTCGGCATCATCCCGGGCATGAACGACTGGCCGCCGAACCCCGGCTCCACCGTCATCACCAGCACCTGATCGAATTCCGGCAGCAGCTCGAGATAGGGCTCCGGATCGGTGCCGGGCTTGAGCGCGATGCCGGCGCGGGCGCCGATCTCTCGAAGCCTGCGCGCCAGGCGGACGGGATCCTCTGCGGCCTCCGCGTGGAAGGTCACCGAGTAGGCGCCCAGCTCCGCGTACTTCGGGGCCTCCGTGTCCGCGTTCGTGATCATCAGGTGCACATCGAGCGGAATCGGCGAGACGGCCTGGATGCGCTCGACGACCGGCGGCCCCATGGTCAGATTCGGCACGAAATGGTTGTCCATGACGTCGACGTGCACGAGGTCGGCCGTCGAGATCCGCTCGAGCTCGTGCTGCAGATTCACGAAATCGGCGGACAGGATGCTCGGGTTGATTCGCTGCGCGGTCACGTGTCAATTGTAGAAGGCTCCGAGGCGCGATCCGCGACCGATGACTCGTAGCTGCGCTTCAACCTCCGGTAGAGCGGCGTGCGCAGCGAGACCAGGGCGATGATCGCGGTGAGCAGTCCCGCGACGGTGAATATGAGTGCGATGCCCCGGCTGTCGCCGTCCCCGAGCAGCCATCCCCATCGAGCGCGGCCGTCGGCGTGCTCCATGTACGGCACGATCCAGAATTCTGCGAGCGGAGCCACGAGGAATGCGGTGATCGGAGCGGCGGCGGCTTCGAAGGTCATCGCCAGACCGAACACCCGTCCCTGTTTCTCGTACGGCACCAGGCGCTGGATGACCGTCTGCTCCGCCGCTTCGATCGCCGGCATCAGCATCATGAACAGCCAGAGCCCGGCGATGAACAGCCAGGGCAGCTCGCGGATGGTCAGCGTCGCCCCGAGCAGACCGAGTCCCGCGACCAGCAGCAGCATCGTACCCACCGGATTCTTGCCCAGCCCCCATTTCGCGACAACGGCTCCGCCGATGAGGAACCCGGTCCCGACCAGGCCGAAGACCAGCCCCCAGGTCTCGACTGAGAACATCGTGAGGCCGTAGGGGTCCAGCAGCGCCATGTACACGCCTGAGGAGAGATTGTTGAAGGTCGCGAAGAAGATCAGACCGAGCAGCCCGGGCACCGCCAGGATCGCGATCATCCCGCCCCGGAAGTCGACGGCGCTCCGCTCAGGATCCGTGGCGACCTCCGGCTCCGGGATGCGCAGCAGATGCAGGTGCAGGATCGGCAGAGCCGTCAACGCGACGGCGATCAGCATCGTCGCCCCCATGCCGAGAAGACCGATCGAGATGCCGCTGAAGACACTGGTGACGATGAAGCTGAGCCCTTGCACGGTGCCGACCATCCCGTTGGCGTTCGCGCGTCGATCCGCGGGCACGAGTAGTGTGACGGTCGTCGCGAGCGCGAGGCTGCGGAGCATCTCGACGATGCATCCGGCGAGCAGCACCAGCGTGAAGCACCAGAACCACGGTCCGTCGAGGGCGAGCAGTCGATCGGTCGGAACGACCAGGAAGATCGTGCATCCGACGATGAATGCGATCATCGAGAACCAGGCCGAGACGAGCATCACCAGGTGCTTGCGATAGCGATCGACGAGCGACCCGAACCACATCGAGCTCGCCGCCAGCAGAAGCATGTATCCGCCGCTGAGGACGCCTGTCGCCAAAATACTGCCGGTCTCCAGGAAGACCCAGAACACCACGGCGAACCAGAGAAAGTTGGTCGTGAGCCCCGCTGCCGCGGTGTTCACCAGCACGTGCATGAAGGTGCGCCAATTCGATGACCGCAGTGCGGCGTCCCTCGGCGGACGGTTCATTGCTCCAGGGTAACCGGCTTCTCGAGGAGCGCGATGAACATCGCGTCCGTGCCGTGGCGGTGGGGCCACAGCTGCACGCTCGGTGCGTCCCCGGAGAGGTCGAGCGACGACCGGGCGAAGCTCTGCAGAACGGCGCGCGCCTCGAGTTCGAGCAGTTCCGGATGCCGTTCTCGAAGGCGCCGCACGGCGACTTTCGTCTCCGAGAGATGCGGGGAGCATGTGACGTACGCCAGAAGACCGCCGGGGCGCAGGTGCGCAATGGCGGCCTCGAGCAGCTGATCCTGCAACTCGGTGAGAGCCGCGAGATCGCTCGGCTGCTTGCGCCATCGCGCCTCGGGCCTGCGGCGCAGAGCCCCGAGCCCCGTGCACGGCGCATCGACGAGAATCCGGTCGTAGTCGACGCCGCCGTATGCGGCCTCGTCCCGCCCGTCGTGATTCACCACGGCGGTATCAGGGAATGCGGCGATCGATCGGCGTACCAGTTCGGCCCGATGGGCGGAGACTTCGTTCGCGCGCAGTGCCGCACCGGCATCGAACGCCTCCGCGGCGAGTACCGCCGTCTTCCCGCCGGGACCGGCGCAGAGATCGAGCCAGCGCTCGCCGTCCACGACGGGCCTCGCTCGAGACAGCGCGAGCGCCGCGAGCTGGGATCCTTGGTCCTGCACGCGAACGGTGCCCTCCGGAGCATCGAGCTCCCGTATCGCAGCCCCGGGATCGCCGTGCTCGAGCGTGAGACCCATGGGAGACGGCCCGCTCGCCGTGACGCCGTACGCGCCGCCGAGCGCCTCCGCAGTGTCCACGTCGATGCCCGATCCTGGGAGCAGCGCGAGGCCGATCCGCGGGGGCGTGTTGTCGGCCGCGAGCAGATCCTCGAGTTCGGTCTCCCGCCCTTCCGCGCGCAGTGCCGCGCGCAGTGCACGGATGATCCACTCGGGATGCGAGGTTCGCGCGGCGAGTGCTTCGTCGGGACTGCCCGCCTCTTCCTCGATGCGCTCGTCCCAACCCTCCGCGGGGGTTCGCCCGATGGTGCGCAGGACGCCGTTGACGAAGCCGGCCGCGCCCGGCTTCGCGACGAGCCGCTGCAGTTCCACGCTCTCGTTCACCGCCGCGTGCGCGGCCGTGCGCATCGCGAGCAGCTGGTGCGCTCCGAGCCGGAGCACATTGCGCGTCTTCGGATCGATGCTCTCGATGACTCGGTCTGCGGCGAGCTCGATGATCCGATCGTAGCGGCCGCGGCCGCGGAGCGTCCCGGCGACGAGCTCCGTCGCGAGCGCCGCGTCGCGCGGATCGAGCCGGGCCTCGCGGATCCGCGATGGAAGCGCGAGATTCGCGTACGCATCGCGCTCGTCGACGTCTCGGAGGACGTCGTAGGCGACGAGTCGCGCCGCGGAGACCCTTGCCGGGCGGCGCGACTCGTCGCGCCTGCGCGCCGTCGCGTTCATTCGAGAGCCGCCTCTCCCCCTCGGCCGCGCAACCAGGCCGCGGCGTCCATCGCCGGCTTCCCGGCCGGTTGCACACGCACGAGTTCCAGCGCTCCCGTCGGCAGGAGCAGCATCGCGCGACCGCCGACGAGGCGGGCAACGCCGCCGCCCGGCGAGAGCCCCCCGCCGTCCGTCGCAGCCTCCCTGAGCTCCAGCACCTTGAGCGCGGTTCCCTCGCACATCACCCACGCCCCCGGCTCCGTCGTCACGCCGGCCCAGTGCGCCAGGACCCGCTCGGGTGGAAGCCCGAGGTCCAGGCGGCCGTCCTCGCGCGAGAGCTTGTGCGCGTACGTCGATTCGCCGCTCTGCGGTTCTCCCGCTCCGGGATCCGCGTCGAGCGCGGCGATCGCGGTGGCGAGCGTCTCGACGCCGTACGCTCCGAGTTCCTCGAGGGCGATGTCCGCAGCGGTGCCGGGCGCGAACTGCTTCGAGCCTCGGCTCAGCACGGGCCCATCGTCGAGTCCGGGGGTGAGTCGGAACACCGTGAGCCCCAGCCGCCGCTCGCCGGCCATTAGCGCGCGCTGCACCGGTGCCGCGCCTCGATAGCGCGGCAGGTCGCTGAAGTGCAGATTGATCCACCCCAGTCTCGGTAGGGAGAGGATCGGCTCGCGCAGCAGCGCGCCGTAAGCGACGATGACGCCGAGATCGGTGTCGAGCCCGCCGATCCACCGCGCCGCGGCCTCGTCGAGTCGGTTCGCCTTCAGGGTCGGAATGCCACGGGTCGCGGCCTCCTCGGCGACGGGCGACGGGGTGAGCACCCGCTTGCGCCCGACCGGCGCGTCTTCTCGGGTGAGCACCCCGACGACCTCGTGTCCCCGGGAGATCAGTCCGGTGAGACTCGGGACCGCGAGTGCCGGGGTTCCGGCGAAGATGATGCGCATGGGAACATTCTTCCGTACCGGGCGGCCGTCATGAGTCGAAGACCCCGCGATCGTCGAAGCGAAGCCTGAGCGCGTGCGGATTCGTGCGACCGGGCCGCCGGCCCGCGACCCGAGACCCGCTCCCCGCGGCGTCCGCGACGAGCGCCCCGCGCAGCCGTTTCGCCACCTCGGCGCCGTGCGCGTAGTCGAATCTCACGATGGCTCGGACCGTTCCCGGCTCCGCGTCCCGGGAGGGGCTCGGCGTCGGGCCGAGCACGTCGACGCCGGGCATGCCGCCCAGGGAAGCCACCGCCGCCTCGACCTCGCGACCGCCGCCGATCACGCTGGCGACGCGAACGGCGGGCGGGTATCGCAGTTCGCGGCGCTCCTGCAGCTCCGATCGCAGCCACTGCTCGATTCGGCCGGTCGTCATCGCGCGCACGACGGGGCCCGCCCCCGACGCGATCACGCAGATGCCGTCGGGCGCGGCGAGAGCGGCGGCGTTCTGCCACCAGCGCATGCAGTCCTCCCCCGCCCGCAGGGACTCGATCCCCAGCAGGCGTTCCGCGTCGAGCAGCACGACCGCGCGGTAGCCGCCGGCCGCGATCGGCTCCGCGCCCCGGGTCGCGACGACGAGCGCCGAGCGCGAGTCGACCCGCTCGTGCGGGTGATCGCCGTCGCTGATGATGACGCGGGCACCGGCGAACTGCTGCTGGAACTGCTCGGCGGTCCGCCCGCTGCCCATGCCCCGCTGCTGAATTCCCCGCCCGCCGCAGACCCGGCACCTCCATCCCGCGGCGACCTGGCCGCACCAGCGGCAGGCCGGCCGATCCGCCGTGCGGAATCCGATGGGGCCGGCGCAGTTCGTGCACCTCGCGAGCTCGCCGCAGTCTCCGCAGGCCGCGATCGGCGCATAACCGGGGCTCGCCACCTGCACGAGCACCGGCCCCTTCCTCAGATGCTCTCGAATGGTGCGCGCGGCGAATTCGGGCACCCTCCCCGCCCACGCCTCGGGCACGATCGAGGCATCCGCGTGGACGACGCGGGTGCGCTTGGGCGGATTGCGCTCGGGCAGCACGTATCCGATATCGACGAGGCGCTGCACTTCGACGCTTCGCATGTGCGAGGCGAAGACGAGCCCCGCGCCGGACGCCTCGGCCCGGATGAGCGCGGCGTCGCGCGCATGTGCATACGGCGACAGCGGCTCGGCGAGCAGCGGATCGCCGTCGTCCCAGATGATGACGGCCCCGAGGTCATGCGCCGGCGCGTAGATGGCCGATCTGTTGCCGAGGATGATGCGCGGACGATTCTCGCGGGCTCTCAGGAACGACACGTAGCGCTCGGCGTTCGACTGGCGCGCATCCACTCGGACGAGGTCGCGGTGTCCGAGCGCCTCGATGGTCTCGCGGAGCTGATCCAGATCCCGATAGTCGGGCGTCACGAGGATCACGCTTCGCCCCGACCGGTGCACGGCCTCGGCGAGCCGGGCGAGCCGAAGCGCCCATCCCCCCACCCATTCGCCGCTTGGCAGCCGCACGGGTCCGTGCGACGCGGTGATCGCGAGCCTGGAGCCGCCGAGCAGATGATCCACCGTCTCCTGTTCGGAGTCTTCAAGGCTCGCGGCGCCGGTCGCCGATGATGGCGGATCGGCGGCTTCCTCGCCGGCCTCGACGCCGTCGTGCGGGTGCGCGAGGAACTGCTTCTCGGCCCGGACCATCCGCCCCGGGATCGCGAGGCGGATGATATCGCCGGCAGAGCCGCCTGCCCGATCGGCCACCTCGCGGGCGAGTCGGTACACCTCGGGTGTGAGCACCGGGACGGGGCCGATCAGCTCGGTGAGACTCTGGAGCTCCCCCGCGAAGCCGCTCTGCTCGAGGAATCCGACGATGTAGCCCTGGGCGCCCCGGCTCTGCGAGCGGAACGGTACGCGGACGCGCTGCCCGACCCGCACCTCGTCTTGCAGATGCTCGGGGATCGCGTAGTCGAAGAGGTGGTCCAGCTGCGGCAGCGATGAATCGAGCAGCACCTGCGCGACGGTCCGATCACCGGCGGATTCCGCGTCGAACATGACGCCTCGGCTCGATCAGAGCCCCGCAGCTGTGCGGAGCTCGTCGACGCGCGGCGTGGCCTCCCAGGTGAAATCGGGAAGCTCGCGCCCGAAATGACCGTACGCCGAGGTCTGGGCGTAGATCGGGCGAAGCAGGTCGAGGTCGCGGATGATGGCGAGCGGGCTCAGCGTGAACACCTCTCGCACCGCGGCCTCGATGCGCTCCGTCGGCACCGTCTCGGTGCCGAAGGTCTCGACGTAGAGCCCGACCGGCTGCGCGCGCCCGATGGCATAGGCGACCTGCAGCTCCGCCCGACGGGCGAGCCCCGCCGCGACCACGTGCTTCGCGACCCAGCGCATGGCGTAGGCGGCCGAGCGGTCGACCTTGCTGGGATCCTTCCCGCTGAACGCGCCCCCGCCGTGGCGGCTCGCACCGCCGTAGGTGTCGATGATGATCTTGCGACCGGTGAGGCCCGCATCGCCCATGGGGCCGCCGGTGACGAATCTCCCCGCGGGATTGATCAGCAGCTCGGCATCGGCGCTTCGCAGTTCGACCTGCCCGAGCACCGGGCGGATCACCTCGCGTTCGATATCGGCCCGCAGTGTCGCGAGATCCACCCCGCTCGCGTGCTGCGTCGAGAGCACGACGGCCTCGATGCTCGCCGCCCGATCGCCGTCGTAGCCGATGGTCACCTGGGTCTTGCCGTCGGGGCGCAGATACGGCAGCACGCCGGTCTTGCGCACGTCGGTGAGCTGCTCGGCGAGCCGGTGGGCGAGCCAGCTCGGGAGGGGATGGAGTTGCGGGGTCTCGTCCGTGGCGTACCCGAACATGATGCCCTGATCGCCCGCGCCCTGCGCGTCGAGCTCGTCACCCGTATCGCCCTCGCGGAACTCGAGCGAGGTGTCCACGCCACCGGCGATGTCGGGAGACTGCTGCCCGATCGATACCGAGACGCCGCAGGAGGCCGCGTCGAAGCCCATGTCGCTCGACGTGTACCCGACCTCGCGGATGGCCTCGCGGACGATCTGCGGGATCTCGACGTATCCGCTCGTCGTCACCTCGCCCGCGACGTGCACCAGCCCGGTGGTGACGAGGGTCTCGACCGCGACCCGGGCGTTCGGGTCTTGCGCGAGAATCGCATCGAGGATGGAATCGCTGATGCGATCGCAGATCTTGTCGGGATGCCCCTCGGTCACGGACTCCGATGTGAACTGACGCAGGCTCATGCTTCTCCTCCCTCACGCAGATGGTGCCGGATGCTGGATCATCTCCAAGCTATCCGGCACCACCGACACGAATGATCGGGTGCGGTTCTAGTCGATCGCGATCTCTGCGTCGTCGTCGCCGAGCAGGACCTCGGGCTGCGGCGCGCGACGCTTCATGACGAGCTTGTCCTCGGCGATCTCGTGCAGCGCCGTGGTCAATGGCTTGTCGTCGACGGATGCGTCGACGAGCGGTCCGATGTTCTCGAACAGGTTTCCGTCGTGCAGATCGCTGTAGTAGTTGTTGATCTGCCGTGCGCGCTGCGATGCGAAGATGACGAGCGCGTACTTGGAATCAACCTTCGCAAGCAGGTCGTCGATGGGCGGATCGATGATGCCGTTCGTCTGTGCCATATGACGATTCTCCTTCACGTTAACCAGGCAATGCTACCGCAGTTGGCCCTGGGAGATGCGTACGAGCACATGCCCGTGCCCGGTGCTCAGCCGAAGCCATGTGCGCGTATGCGACACCCGGGCGACATCCTCGCTCTTCAGGAAGCCCATCGCCTCCGCCCCGAAGGCCGCCGCCGCCGGAATCCCCGGTGCGATCTCGGTCCCCCACACGTCGGCCCGCACCCGGCGCACCACCGCCTCTCCGGGCTGTTCGGGCATCATCCGCGCGACCCGCTCGATGCCCTCGTTCGCGACGCGCTCGAGCGAGCGCGCATCGATGGCGCCGCCCGACTCCCAACCGCCCACCGGGGGAAGGACGCCCGCCCATACCGCGCTCACCTCGGCGTCGGGGAGCTCGAGGCTCAGGCCGACGATGCCCATGCGCGCGAGCCGATCCAGCAGAGCGCGAGCCTGCACCGTCGCGTCGATCGAGTCGCCCGGCGCCTCCGCGAGGGCGAAGCCGCGCATGACGAGCACGACCGGCGTCCGATCGAGAAGCCCCTGCGGGGTCTGGGTGCATCCGTAGACCGCCAGCGCGCTCCCCCGGGTCACGAGGCGCACCTCGGCCTCCCCGACGCGCACCAATCGCTCGAGATAGGTCCGGAAATCATCGCGCGCGGCGTGATCCGCAATCCGCATCGTGGCACTCATCACTGCCAGTGTAGGCTCGCGCCCGGCCTGGATAGACTGAAGACCGATTTGTTCGAGCAGGAGGCACAGCATGAACGGCGTCCCCGATCTGACCGCGATGCTGTCGGTCATCGACTCAGAAGCGCGAACGCACTACGACATCTTCACGGGGCCGTCGTTTCCCACGCCTCACGGGCGCCCCTTCGGCGGCCAGGTGCTCGGGCAGGCGCTCGCCGCGGCCGGCAACACCGTGGGCGAGGATCGACCGATCCACTCCATGCACGGCTACTTCCTGCGCTCGGGCGACAGCCAGCGCCGCATGACCTTCGAGGTCGCACGGCTCCACGACGGCCGCTCGTTCTCCACCCGACGCGTCCAGGCGTATCAGGACGGCGATGTGCTCATGTCGCTCATCGCCTCGTTTCAGACCCCGTCGGAAGGCTTCGAGCACCAGGATCCCTATGATGTGAGCGGCATTCCCGCGCCCGAATCCATGCCC
>JBDIAD010000021.1:0-10374 GCA_039812205.1 Leucobacter sp. | reverse complement strand
GAGTGATGATGTTCGGGCTCATACTCGGCGGCTGCACCGTCGCGACGCTCCCGCTCGCTCCGAGCTCGCTCGTGCTCGCCCTCATGTGGGGTCTCGCGATGTGTTTCGGACAGGCGACTCAGATCTCGGTGAACAAGCAGGTGCTCAATCTGCGAGACGCGAGCGGTGCGATCTCGGTAGTGCAGGCATTCAGATTCTTCGGATCCGCTGTCGCCCCGATCCTGATTCTGCCGTTGTACCTGCAGCGGGCGAGCTGGGGGTTTTTGCTTCCGGGCGCGCTCGTGGCCTCGCTCGGGATCATCGTACTCATCACACGGAGACGCGACGGAGGGGACGCCCGGAGTTGAGTCAACAGGATCACGCTCGAAAACCTACTGTTTCGTAGGCGTAAAGCAGACGTTTCAGTTATGAAACTTAGATTGACAGCATACGAGTCTCTCGTCGATCATTGGGTAGAGTCGAAACACTGACGACGCGAGTCTTGCCGATTTTGGCAAGCCTGCAAAGACGCAGAAAGGCCAAAGAATGAAGCATAGGAAGCTCACTTTCCTTGCGGCGGTGGTTGCTGCCTCCGCCCTCGTGTTAACCGGGTGTTCGTCGAACTCGGATTCGAATAACGCTGCACCTGTAGAGGGGGGCGACCCGGTTCCGGGTGGAACTCTGACCCTCCAGATCAATCAGGATGCTCCGCATCTGAATCGCAACATCTTGTCGCAGCCGTCGCTGTCGCTGACGACGCCGCTCTGGGGCGAGCAGTTGATGGATCACACGGCTGATGGTGAGCTCGTTCCCGCACTGGCGGAAAGCTGGGATGTCAGCGATGACGGACTCGTCTACACCTTCCACCTGCGGGACGGGGTGAAGTGGCATGACGGTGAACCCTTCACCGCCGCCGATGTGGTGTGGACGCTCAAGAACACGATGCCGCTGAACCCGCGCACCGCTGCTGCCTGGGAGATCACGTCCTCGATCGAGGCCACTGATGATCTGACGGTGGTCATGACGATGACGCAGCCGTACGGTCCGCTGCTCCCGCTGCTTTCCGGAAACCTCATCATGATGCTTCCTCAGCACGTCTACGCGGATGGCGACCTCGCGGACAATCCCGCGAACTCGGCGCCGATCGGTACCGGTCCCTATAAGTTCGTGAAGTGGGACCACGGCCAGCAGATCACCTTCGAGAAGAACGATGACTACTGGAACGCCGGCCATCCGTATTTCGATGATGTTGTGGTTCGTGTCATCGGCTCCGAAGTCACCGCGGCAAATGCCCTGAAGAGCGGTGAAATCGATGTTCTGACGTCGAGCGAGATGTCCCCTCAGGTCTACAAGGATCTGAAGGCGCAGAAGAATCTCGTCGAGCGAGAGAGCACGGCGATGCCGAGCCAGTACGTGCTCGGGTTCAACACCTACGACGGCGTGATGGCCGACGTTGAGGTCCGCCGCGCCCTGGTGCAGGCGATCAACCGTGAACAGATCTACAACACGGTCTTCGGCGGCATCGGCGGCGAGGTGCCGCCCTCGGTGCTCCCGTCAGCGTTCGCGCAGCTCACCGATTCGGAGGACACCTATGAGGGAACCTATCCGTACGATCCTGATGCCGCTGCGAAGGCGCTCGACAAGGCCGGCTATCCGCTGAAGGGCAGCGAGCGCTTCACGATCGATCTGCTTGTTCCGATGGGGGACGTCTACCTGAATCCTGCGAACGTGATCAAGGCTCAGCTGCAGGAGATCGGGGTCAATGTCAACGTGGAACAACTCGACGAGCAGTCTCACGCTGATCGGGTGTACATCAAGCACGACTACGACCTCTATCTGTCGTCGTACCTGTCGGATGTTGATCCTGCGCTCGGCGTGGAGCGTCTCTACTCGTGCGACACGCGCGACAAGATCTACGGCAACGGAACCGGCTACTGCAACGACGTCGTGCAGGGCGCCTTCGACGCTGCTCGTGGCGTGACCGATGTCGCAGAGCGGAAGAAGGAGTACGCGATCGCTACCAAGCAGATCCTCGCGGATATGCCTCGACTGGCGCTGGTGAACTACTCGGGATCCGGCTTCTTCTCCCAGAAGCTCGCCAATCTGAAGGAGCAGTTCAACGTCGGCGACGGAGCGAACTCCAACTGGGCGAACTCCTGGTTCGTGAAGTAGTTTCACCGGTATTCATCACTGAGTAGTCACATAACGGAACGGATTGAGACCCCCAGATGCTGAGATTCACGATCAGTCGGCTCGCAATTGCGATCCCCCTGCTCTTTGCGATCATTCTCATCTTGTTCCTCATGCTCAAAGCGGCGCCGGGAGACCCGGTAAGCGTCATCATCGGGAATTTCCCGGCGCCGGATGAGTACCGACAGCAGATCGTCGAGCGGTACAACCTCGACGACCCGCTCTGGGTCCAGTTCTGGGCCTACCTGGGCAACCTCATCTCGGGCGACTTCGGCTATTCGTTCGCGAATAGCGCCGATGTGATCGATGTCATCTTCTCGAGACTGCCGGCGACGCTTCTGCTGGTGGTGCTGGGTATCGTCTTCGGCTCGGCTTTGGGCATCGTCGTCGGTCTGGTGAGCGGTCGCACGACGAAGCGCGGGCTCGATAACAGTCTCAACATATTCGTGCTCATCGCTTTCGCCATCCCGAGTTTCTGGCTCGCACAGCTGCTCGTGATGTTCTTCGCCTTGCAGATGGGGTGGTTCCCGACGAGCGGCCTGAACTCCGCAGGGCTGTCCGCCAGCACTTGGGAGACTGCGGCCAATATGGCCTGGCATCTGGTGCTTCCCGTCACCGCGCTGGCACTTGTCGATTTTGCGGCCGTCGCGCGAATCATTCGATCGAGCACTGCCGAAGTGGCGACGCAGGATTACATTGTCACGGCTCAGCTCAAGCGCGTGAGACCCTGGCGCATCACGAGCCGTCACATCTTCCGGAACGCTTCGCTTCCGGTGGTCACCGTGATCGGATACCGCTTCGGTCAGGCCCTGGCCGGTGTTCTCCTCGTGGAGAAGGTGTTCGGGTATCCCGGGATGGGCCAACTGCTCGAGCAATCGATCATCAAGCGCGACAATCAGACGATTCTAGGCATCGTCGTGCTGGTCGCGGTGATGGTTGTCGTCATCAACCTCATCACGGATCTGTTGTACGGATTCCTGGACCCGCGCATTCGTCGCGCCTGATCTGAAGGCGAAGGAGACCGTTTTGACTACAGATTCAACGATGAACATGCCCGCCGTCGCCTCGGAACGCGGCAGGAAGGTTCCGCGCCCGTCGCTCGAGCTCTTGAAGCGAGCGTTCAAGAATCCGCTCACAATCATCGGCGCTGCGCTTCTTGTCGTGCTAGTACTCACGGCGATTTTCGCCGACGTCCTCGCACCGTACAAGCCCACGGAGATCGCGGGATTCCCGCTGCTTCCGCCGTTCTCGGACGGGTTCCTGCTCGGAACCGACAACCTCGGGCGCGACACGCTGAGTCGAGTCATGCTCGGCAGCCGCATGTCCCTCGCCGTCGGCGTGTTCGGTGCGGGAATGGGAATTCTCATCGGCATCGTGATCGGCTCGATCGCGGGGTACTTCGGAGGCTGGCTCGATACGCTCCTCATGCGCGTCGCGGAACTCTTCCAGATCATTCCGGCGCTCATCATCGCACTTGTGGCAGCCGCGCTGTTCGGCGGCAGTATGCAGCTCGTGATCCTGGTCATCGGCTTCACCTTCTGGCCGGACACGGCTCGAATCGTGCGCGCCCAGATCCTTACTCTCAAGGAGCGTCACTTCATCGAGGCGGCGAAGGTGGCGGGATTCAAATCACGTCGAATCATCTTGAGCGATCTCCTTCCGAATGCGCTTCCGCCGGTGATCGTGCAGGCCGCGCTGCTCGTGGGATGGGCGATTCTCGTGGAAGCCGGTTTGAGCTTCCTGGGCGTCGGCGACGTGAATATTCCGACGTGGGGGCAGATGCTGAGTTCGGCTCAGGTCTCCCTTTCGCAATCGCCGTGGCTGAGCATTATCCCCGGTCTTGCGGTCGTGCTTTCGGTACTCGGATTCAACTTCGTGGCCGACGGTTTCAACAGCGCCTTGAATCCGCGTCGCCTGGCCGTCGAAGTCGACTACCGCAAGCTCAACGCCGAGCGAGTGAGGAAGCTCAAGTCCGCCGGAGAGGGAGTCACGGCCGAGGTGCAGACCGTCGAGTCCCAGTATGCGCACGAGACCGACGAGCGTTCCGGCATCCCGCAGCTCATCGTGGATGACCTGGTGTTCAACTTCAAGGTGGGCGGCCGCGAGGTTCGGGCCGTGAACGGGGTGAGCTTCCACGTCAACCGTGGCGAATGCGTCGGTATCGTCGGCGAATCGGGCTCCGGCAAGTCGACCATCGGGCGCGTTCTCGCCCAGCTGCTCCCACCTGTCGAGGTGAGCCGTTTCGAAGGTCGTGCGTCGCTCGACGGAGAGGACCTCCTCGGGCTCTCGGGCCTCAAGGCCGATCGTGTTCGTCGCGACGGGATCTCGATGGTCTTCCAGGATCCGATGAGCCACCTCAACCCGACGATGAAGGTCGGCGCGCAGATCGAAGAGGCTTTTGGCGGAACGATCTCCGGAGCCGAGGCTCGCGAGCGCATCGATGAACTTCTTGAACGTGTGGATCTTCCGCGCGCCATGAACGTTGCCGATCGCTATCCTCATCAGCTGAGCGGCGGGCAGCGTCAACGCGCGATGATCGCACTAGCGCTCGCGATGAAACCGAAGCTGCTGATCGCCGACGAGCCGACAACCGCGCTCGACGCGAGTGTCCAGGCCTCGGTGGTCGAGACTCTGCTGAAGTTGCACCACGAGGAGGGCTTGTCGATTCTGCTCATCTCGCACGATTTCGGCCTGATCGCAAACATGGCCGAGCGCGTGTACGTCATGCGTCAGGGGAAGTTCGTGGAATCCGCCGATGTCATCGAGCTTTTCGACAATCCGAAGCATGACTACACGAAGTCGCTGCTCGCGGCGGTCCCCGGCTTCAAGGCGAATCAGGGAACGGAGGCGTGATGTCCCTCGACGAAGCAATATTGCGCGCAGACGATGTCAGCTGCGTATTCGGGGCCGGCGGCATGTTCTCCGGTTCGAAGCAGGTGCGCGCCGTCGACGGAGTGAGCCTGCATGTCGGGCCGCAAGAGACCCTCGGAATCGTGGGCGAGAGCGGTTCCGGCAAGAGCACGATGGCTCGCATCCTCCTCGGGCTCCTCAAACCGACGAGCGGCACTGTGAGTTTCGAAGGCGTTGACTACGCAAAGATGAACCGCGCGCAACGTTGGAACTTCCATCAGGCGGTACAGGTGGTGTTTCAGGATCCGGGGACATCGCTGAACCCTCGCAAATCAGTGGTGAAGATCTTGAGCGAGGTCCTGCTTCTTCATAAGAAGGTTCCCGGCAGCAAGGTGCTCGATCGCGTCATCGAGGTGCTCGATTCCGTCGGGCTTCCTTCGGAGATCGCGTTCCGCATGCCGCACGAACTCAGCGGTGGGCAGAAGCAGCGCGTGGCCATCGGTCGGGCGATCGCGATGGAACCCAAGGTGATCATCGCGGACGAGGCGCTGTCCGCACTCGACGTGTCGATCCAGGCTCAGGTTTTGAGTTTGATGAAGGAGCTTCAGCGGGATCTCAACGTCTCGTACGCATTCATCTCGCACGATCTTGGGGTGGTTCGAGAGATCGCGGATCGTGTCGTGGTGATGCACAACGGCAAGGTTGAGGAAACCGGGAACACTCAGGAGGTGCTCGACCATCCGCAAGCCGAGTACACGAAGAGCCTGCTCGCGGCGCGCTTCATCGCGAACCCGCATGAGGCACGGCGCGTGCGGCTTGCACGGGAGCTTTCCGAAACCTTGTAGATCGACGTAGGCAATGTGCGAGAGGAGGAGTCGATGACTGAATCGCAGCGGAAGATGAACCTGTTTCTCTTCCACAATCCTGTTGGGCGCAATACCTCGAGCTGGCGACGCGAGGGAAGTCGCATCGAGGAGGCCTACGGCCTTCCGCTCGCCGCCTACTCCGCGCAACGCGCCGAGGCGGCGAAGCTGGATGCTATTTTTCTCGCCGATATCTTGACCTTCGGCAGTACCGGCAAGAACCCCGATCTGACGGCGTACGAGCCGTTCACCCTCATGGGTGCGCTCGCTGCCGTCACCACGCGCATCGGCATCATCGCGACCGCATCCACCACATTCATCGAGCCGTACCATCTTGCGCGTTACTTCTCGCAGTTGGATTGGCTCTCCGCAGGCAGAGCCGGCTGGAACATCGTCACTTCGAGTGCCGGAGATGAAAACTTTCAGGCCGCCCTCCCCGCCCGATCGGAACGATACGCCCGGGCCGAGGAGCATCTGCGAATCGTCACCGCCCTCTGGGACGCGTGGGATGACGACGCCGTCATCAACGACCGGGAAAGAGGCATCTGGGCCGATAATTCGAAGATCCACCCGGTGAACATCCGCAGTGAGCACTTCCGGGTCGAGGGGCCGCTTCTCGTTCCCCGGTCTCCTCAAGGCTGGCCGGTGCTCGCTCAAGCCGGGCAATCGGACGAGGGGATCGCGTTCGCCGCGAAGTATGCCGAGGCGGTGTTCACCGCGCAGAACGACATCGAGCTCGCCCGCACCTATTACACGCGACTGAAGTCCCAGACGGCTCAAGCCGGGAGAGACCCGAATAAGCTCAAGATTCTTCCCGGGCTCGTACCGATCATTGGAAAGACTCGTGCCGATGCCGAGGCGCTGTCTGACGAGCTCGCCGATTTGCTGCTCGAAGAGGATGGGATTTCGGAACTCAGTCGGGTGCTCGCCGACGCGGATTTGAGCGGACTCGAGCTCGGAGAACCCATCCCGCGGGAACGACTCGTGCCTCCCGATCAGCTTCCCGCCGGCGTCGGCTCCAGCAGATACATCAACTTCTACAAACTGGCCATCGAGGAGAAGCTCACGTTGCGCGAGCTCTCGAGGGAGCGGACGAAGACCTCGGGCCATGGCGGCCTTGCCGGAACCGCGGAGGATGTGGCGGACCGTATGCAGCACTGGTTCGAGACCGGGGCTGCCGACGGTTTCACGCTGTCGCCCCCTTTCATGCCCGAGGGGCTCGATGCCATTTGCGACGAACTCGTGCCGCTTCTTCAAGATCGTGGACTGTTTCGCACGGAATACGAGGGGGAGACGCTACGAGACACGCTCGGGCTCGACCGCCCGGTGATCGATCGTTCAATCAACGCGGAAGAATAGGGCGGATCCTCATGGAACTTTCATCAGAGCAACGGGCGATCTGCATCGATTTTGCAGCAACTCTGCGGGTGCTCGGGCGCGCCGGATTCGAAATGGGGTCGGCCGGCCATATCACCGTCGCCGACCCGGACCGGGCCGATCGCTTCTGGGCGAATCCATTCGGGGTGCCGTTTGCGCAGACTCGACCGGATGACATTGTGCTCGTCGACCCTCAGGGAGAGGTCGTGTACGGCAAGCACGGATGCAAGGGTGCACAGACTCAGACTGCGATCTATGCGGCGAGGCCGGATATCCGAGCCGTCGTGCACGTGCACGGCCTGCACGCGCTCGCGTGGTCGAATCTCGGACGTCGATTCCGGGCTCTGACAACAGAGTCTGCGGAGGTGTACGGGCTGCAAGGCGTAAATGCCGAAGAAGGTACCCCTCTCGCTGAAGGGTTTGCGGCACCCGGTGTGAAGATTCTGATCAACCGATTCCACGGCTGCACCACCGCCGGAGCAACGCTCGCCGAAGCCGCCTTCTACACCATGGCCGCGGAACGGGCCGCACGTGTCGAGCTCCTGCTCGGCCGGATCGACGGGGTGGAGTCCGTGCCCGATCATGTGATTTCCAAATGGGCGATTCCGTCCACGCTCGCCGACGGGGATTTCCGTCAGGAAATCGAACGCGAGATCCGAACATCCGAGCTGAGCAGCTGGTAGCTGCGATCGAGAAAGAGAAACCCATGTCTGATCAAATGGTTCTGGTGAATTTCTTCACCCCCGTCGGACGCGTTGCGAGCAGCTGGCGCATGCCGGGCAGCAGGGCCGAAGACCTGTATGGGCTCGATCTGGCGCTCGATCTCGCCCGGATGGCCGAAGATGCAAAGCTGCATGCGCTCTTCTTCGCCGACGTGCTGTCATTCGAACGAACAGGCCCGAACCCGGATCTGACCGGTTACGAACCGCTGACATTGATGTCGGCGCTCGCCGGTCTCACGAAGAACATCGGCCTGATTGCCACGGCATCCACCACGTACAACGCGCCCTACAACCTCGCGCGAATGCTCAACCAGATCGATCATCTCTCGAAAGGGCGAGCGGGCTGGAACATCGTGACTTCCTGGACCGGTGAGGAGAACTTCGACACCGCGCTTCCGCCGAAGGAAGAACGTTATGAGCGGGCAGACGAGTTCGTGAATCTCTGCAAGGCGCTCTGGGATTGCTGGTCCGATGATGCAGTCGTCGTGGATCGTGAGAACGGCGTATGGGCCGATCTCAATCGCATCCGCAAGGTCGCCGAGCTCGGCCCTCATTTCAAAGCCGAGGGGCCGTTCCTCGTACCGCGTTCACCGCAGGGATGGCCTCTCATGGTGCAGGCCGGACAGTCCGAGGAAGGGCAGCTTTTCGCGGCGAAGCATGCCGAACTCGTCTTCACCGCCAAGTCGGAACTTGCCATGGCTCAGGAGTTCTACGCCTCCCTCAAGGGCAAGGTGGAAGCCGCCGGTCGCAAGCGCTCCGACCTGGTCATCTGCCCAGGAGTGATTCCGATCATCGCCGACACGGATGCCGAGGCAGAGGAGCTCGCGAACGAGATGGCGAATCTCATCAACATCGAGGTGGAGATCCCGGAGCTCGAGAGTTCGCTAGGGGACATCAAACTCGATGATCTCGACCCCGATGAGGTTGTGCCGCTCGAGCGGCTCGATGCGTCGACAGATAAGAACAGTCGTTTCGAGAACTATCGGCGCCTGGTTGCCGAGCAGAACTACACACTGCGGCAGCTACTTGCGTTCAGGAATCGCAGCGGTGGCCATGGCTCGGTGGCCGGCACGGTGAATACGGTCGCCGATTACATGGAGGAGTGGTTCAAGTCGGGTGCATGTGACGGCTTTGCGATCGCGCCGAGCTACATCCCCCAGGGCTTCCATGATGTCTGCTACAAGTTGATCCCCGAACTGCAGAACCGCGGGCTGTTCCGCACGGAATACGTCGAGGGCACGCTGCGTGACAACCTGGGGATCACGCGACCGGAGAATATTTTCCGCAACGAGTAGGTAAACGCGGATGGACGGTGCCGTGCGTCAGGCGGCTCCGTCCACGAGGTCCCCTGTTTAGGAAACCTTGGATTCCTTGTAGGATAAATGGGTTACATCGTCGTAATCGGTTAGGTAGGAATGATGTCCGAGAACTCACCACGCGGTCCGATCGATTCATCGCGAATCCCTCGCTACGCCGGGCCCGCAACGTTCGCCCGCCTGCCCCGACTCGACGAGGTCGAGCACGCCGATATCGCGGTGCTCGGGGTTCCCTTCGACACGGGCGTCTCGTTCCGCCCGGGTGCTCGGTTCGGCCCGAATCACGTACGTGAGGCGAGCCGTCTGCTGCGCCCGTACAACCCGGCATGGGATGCCTCGCCCTTCGAGCTGGCGCAGGTCGCCGATGCGGGAGACCTCGCGGTGAACCCCTTCAACATCGAAGAGGCGATGTCGACCATCGAAGAAGAGACCGGCAAGCTCACCGCGAACGGCACCCGTCTCGTCACCATCGGCGGCGACCACACCATCGCGCTGCCGCTGCTGCGCACCGCGGCCAAGTTGCACGGCCCGGTCGCGCTGCTGCACTTCGACGCGCACCTCGACACCTGGGACACCTACTTCGGTGCGGCCTACACGCACGGCACCCCGTTCCGGCGCGCCTTCGAGGAGGGGATCCTCGACGTCTCCGCCCTCTCGCACGTCGGCACCCGCGGCCCCCTCTACGGCAAGAAGGATCTCGACGACGACGCCGGCTTCGGCTTCGGCATCGTCACCTCCGCGGACATCTTCCGCAATGGTGTCGATCATGTCGTGAACGGCCTGAGGGAGCGGATCGGTGAGCGCCCGCTCTACATCTCCGTCGACATCGACGTGCTCGATCCCGCCCATGCGCCCGGTACCGGCACGCCCGAGGCCGGCGGTATGACGAGCCGCGAACTGCTCGAGATCATCCGCGGATTCCGCGGCATGAACATCGTCGGCGCCGACATCGTCGAGGTGGCGCCCGCCTACGATCACGCCGACATCACCGCGGTCGCCGCCTCCCACGTCGCGTACGAGCTGGTCACGCAGATGGCGGTCCGGCGGGCAGAGCGATGACGGGCACGGGCGAAGCGG
>JBDIAD010000020.1:0-10425 GCA_039812205.1 Leucobacter sp. | reverse complement strand
CCACATGAGGGCAAGCACGAGCGGGCTCGGAGCGAGCGGGAGCGTCGCGACAGTGCATCCGCCGAGTATGAGCCCGAACATCATCACTCGACGTTCCCCGACATGATCCACGACGATCCCTGACAGGGTCGAGATCAAGAGCGATGCGATACCGCCCGCCATCACGATCAATCCGCGCTCGGTTGACGAAGATCCGAATTCATCCGCCGCGCGAAGCGCCACGAGGAAGCCGAGGCCCGCGAGGCCCGCGCCGAACACGAAGTACACCGACGCGTATCCCCATACCGGCCGAGAAATGGCGAATATCGTTCGCAACTGCAGAGAGGTCCGCGTCCGCGCCATCTGGGGAATGCTGATCAGTCCCAACACGAGCGCCACCGCACTCACCGCTCCGTAGGCGATGCGCCAGTCGACGTGGGCTACGAGCCCGCTGAACAGGGGCGAGGAAAGCTGCCCCATTCCTTGCATTGCCGCGTAGAGTCCAAGCGCCGCCCCGAGGCGCGCCCTCGGAATAGTCGCTCCCAGGGTCGCCAGCAGTATCGGCGTCGTAAACGCGTTCGCCATTCCGCACAGCACCATTGCAGCGAGGAACAACGGCCACACCTGCACGAACACGCAGAACAATGCGGCTATCGAGAACAGAAAGTATGCGCCGGTGATGGCGCGTTTCGGGCCGACGAATTCACCGATCCGCCCGGAGACGAGCATGAGTCCGGCGAATGGAATGAGGTAGTAGACGATGGAGGTCGCGGCGGTGTCAGCCGAAACTCCGAAGGACTCCCCCAGTTCGGGGAGGATCGACGTCGTCATTCCTCCGGCGAACGGCCCCATGAACCCGCCTGCATACAGTGCAGCCCTCCGGAGGTTCATGCCGGCGCCACCTCGTTTCCATGATTCGTCTGCGGCTGGAACTTCCGGCACACGCATCATGTTTAGTATTTTTAACAAGAGTTGTCACTTTCAGGCTCCGACAGTTCCGGTCGACCGCACCTCGAGGCCGCCCCGAATTTCTCTCGAAATAGGAGATGCTTTGCCCGCCACTGATGCGTACGACCAGTCGACGGACACCGATGCGATCGCCGCTGAGCTCGGCACCCGGTTGCGCGAAGTCAGACAGCGACGCCGCGAGACGCTCGCGATCGTGGCCGAGCGGACCAATCTCACTCGGGGCTTCCTCTCGAAGCTCGAGAACGGCCAGACCTCGATTTCCGTCGGCGCACTCCTGAGGTTGTGCGCTGCGCTCGAAATCGAACTCTCGGAACTTCTCGCCTGGCCATCGGGGCGACTCATCACTGTCGCGCAACGGCAGCCCCTCGCCTTCGGCGGCTCCGGCATCCAAGAATTCCTTCTCACGCCGAGCGACGAACATCGCATCCAGGTTCATCTCACCGAGATCGAGCCCGGAGGCGGCTCGGGCGAAGATGCGTACGAGCTCCCCGTGCAAGTGGAGTTCGTGACTGTGCTCGAGGGCGCGCTGGAAGTCATCGTGAACAAGACCGCGCATCAGCTTCGGACCGGAGACTCACTCACCTTCGCAAGCGCACCGCATACGTTCAGAAACCCCGGCGACACCCGTGCGCGGGTGCTCTGGGTTCTCGCCCCGGCGATCAGCGTGCACTCGACCCGGCACTAGACCTCCGGTTCGGTTCTACTCGTCCTCGGACCACATCGTCGAGCTCGGGCGCACCAGGCCGAGGTTGTCTCGCAGTGTCCCGTCGACGTATGCATCTCGGAACACGCCGCGCTCCTGCAGGAGCGGGACGACCTCATCGAAGAAGCGATCCATCCCGACCGGCACCGTCGGCGGCAGAATCGCGAAACCGTCTGCTGCATCGTTCCGGAACCAGTGCTCCATGTGGTCGGCGATCTGCGTCGGAGTTCCGGTGATGACTCCGTGCCCGGCCGACTTCGAAATCTCACGAACGAGCTGTCTCAACGTGAATTTCTGATTCACCGCGAGATCGTAGAAGTGCGGATACCTGGTCGACGCGTCGTGATTGGCCATCGCCTCCCGAGGGTCAAGCAACCGCTCTGCAGGAATGACGTCGTCGGAGCCGAGATCACTGATGTCGAGCTCGGAGCCCCGGAACATCTCAACGAGGCGTTCGTTCCCGTTATCCGTATCGACGTAATCCATCAGCACGTCATAGATCTCTTGTGCCTCAGCCTCGGTATCACCGACGATCGGCATAAGCCCCGGCAGAATCTTCAAACTCGAGGCCTCGCGCCCCCGGCGCACGGTGCGCTCTTTCAAATCCGTGTAGAAGGCGTGTCCGGGTTCGTAATTCGCCTGCACAGTGAAGACCACTTCGGCATATCGGGCCGCGAAATCCTTGCCCGCATCCGAAGAACCCGCTTGAACGAGGAGCGGCCATCCCTGCGGCGAACGCGGCACGAGCAGCGGTCCTTCGACTTTGTAGTTCTCGCTCGAGTAGCTGATCGGCTTGATGCGGTCACGGTCAGCCCAGACCCCCGATTCGCGATCGGCAACGACCGCGTCATCGCGCCAGGCGTCCCACAGTTTCGTCACCACATCGAGATACTCATATGCACGCTCGTAACGCTCGTCGCGCTTGGGCAGTTCGACCGTGAAGTTTTCCGCGCCCGTGCTGGACGTCACGATGTTCCAGCCCGCGCGCCCATTTGAAAGCCAGTCGACCTGCGAGAAATATCGCGCGAGGTGGTACGGCTCCATGAACGTCGTTGAGGCCGTGCCGACGATTCCGATGCGCTCGGTCGCCGCGGCCAGGGCGCCCATAAGCGTGAACGGCTCGTATGCAGTGAGGTCGGGGTTGCGCCCGGTCTCACCGAACGAGAGCCAGTCGGCGAGGAACACTGCATGCATCTTCGCCGCCTCAGCGCGCTGCGCCATGTACTTCGGCAAATCGAGATGGTAGAGATCCTCAACTCGACTGTTCGGATCTCGCCATGCCGCGGTCTGGTAACCGACTGGAGCCATGAATAGCATCAGCGCCATTTGATTCTCGTGGGAAGACATCATCGACTGCCTCTCTGCACATGTGCTCTATCTCACTAGTCGTGAAGATATCAGAACTCATTGTTGAGCTGCAGTCAACCTTTGTTGACGGATCTGCCGATTTCAGAGCCCGTTCATCTCGGGCGGCACCCGCTTCCGCACCGCGAATTCTACCTGCGCGCAGCGCGGCGAACCACCTCTTCCACCAGTCGTCGGTCCGCAGGATAATGAGGTTGCCGGGTACGTGCACATCAGACATCCCGGCTCACTCCAACTCATCCCGAGGAGGCATCATGTCCGAGATCGATCGACCAGACGAAGAACTCGAGCGCGAGGAGAACATCGGCGAGCATCCCGATGCCTCGGATATGGATCGCCGCATCCGTGAAGAGGCCGAAGATATCGAGGAGCGCGAGAACGATCTCTCCTTCGGGAAGGACGACGACAACCCTCTGAGGGCCGCCCACCTCTGATCCGCTCCTACACCGCGCCGTTGAACGTGAGCACGATGAGCACGACGTTCAGCACGGTGATGGCTGCCGCCGTCGCCACTCCGGCGATGATGAGCGGCAGCCTGTTCGCGAACGCGCCCATCGTGCCCCGCCTGCTCGTGAACCAGACGAGCGGGATCAGCGCGAAGGGGATGCCCATCGACAGCACCACCTGACTCAGCACGAGCGCCCACGTTCCGTCGACGCCCAGCAGCAGGACCACGATCGCGGGGGCGATGGTCACCGCGCGTCGCAGCAGCAGCGGAATTCGCTTGCGGATCAGGCCCGCCATCACCGCTGAACCCGCATAGGCGCCCACCGAGGTCGAGGCGAGCCCGGATGCGAGCAGCCCGATGCCGAAGACCACCCCGATTCCGGCTCCGAGATGCTCGCTCATCGCCGCAGCGGCGCCCTGGATCGTCTCTGTCCCGGGCACCCCGGGAAGCGCCGCCGCCGCGAGCAGCAGCATCGCGATGTTCACGCCCCCGGCAATCCCGAGCGCGCACCACACGTCCCAGCGGGTCGCCCGAAGCAGCCGGCGAACCCGCCCGGGCTCGGTGCTCGCGCCGTGCCGGTCGAGGCTGAGGCTGGAGTGCAGGTACACTGCGTGCGGCATGACGGTCGCGCCGATCATGCTCGCGGCGAGCAGCACCGTCTCGCTTCCCTGGAAGCCGGGGATGAGCCCCTGCGCCGCCTCCGCCCAGTTCAGCGGCGCGAAGAAGACTCCGGCGACGAAGCCGAAGGCGATCACGAGCAAGAGCCCCATGATCACGAATTCGAAGGGGCGCTGCCCGTGGCGCGACTGCACCGCGAGCAGCAGCAGCGACACCGCGCCCACGATCACGCCGCCCAGAGCCAGCGGCACCCCGAAGAGGATCTGCAGCGCGATGGCGCCGCCGATCACCTCGGCGAGATCGGTGGCGGCGACGGTGATCTCGGCCTGCACCCAGTACGCGATGCGCGACGGGGTTCGCAGGCTGTCGCCCACGGTCTCGGGCAGGCTGCGGCCGGTGACGAGTCCGAGCTTCGCCGACAGGTACTGCACGATCACCGCCATGATGTTCGCGAGCACGAGCACCCAGACGAGCAGATAGCCGTATCCGGCGCCGGCGGAGAGATTCGCCGCCACATTGCCAGGGTCGACATAGGCGATCGCCGCGACGAAGGCGGGACCCAGGAGGCGTATGAGCCCCCGCTCTGCAACCGCTTCTCGCATCGACATCTCCAAAAGTTCGTGTTGACGAACAATTTTATACCCATGCATCGAACATCAAGAAATTCGCGCGCGACGAATGATGCTTTTTCTTGAGGTAAGCTAATGATGTGTCGAATTCCACCGATCCATCACCCGCTGCCGCACCCGATGTCGCATCCGAGGAAGAGAACGCACCCCCGCTCGATCCGTCGCAGCACGCATCGGGCGATTCGACCATCGTGAACCTGCGCGCCGCGACCTTCATGCTGTCGCGCCGCCTGCGCTACCAGCACGTGGACGGCGAGATCATCTCCCCCACCGAGGCGGCCGTGCTCGGGCGCCTGCAGCACGGTCCGCAGACCCCCGGCCAGCTCGCCAAGGCCGAGCACGTGCGCCCGCCCTCCATGACCCAGACGATCGCACGACTCGAAGCCCGGGGCTTCGTGCAGCGCGATCCGCACCCCGAAGACGGCCGCCAGACCCTCGTCTCCCGCACCAGTCACGGCAACAAGTTCGTGGATCAGTCGCGCGCCATGCGCACCGCCTGGCTCACCGCGCAGTTCGAAAAACTCAATGAAGCCGATCGCCGAGCGATCGAACAGGCCGCAGGCGCACTGCGGCGGCTCGCCGAACAACCATGAGCCCGCGCAATGGCAAACATCAGAAGCGGTCGGTAGACCCCGAACACTCCGAAGCCAGCAGCAAGGTCTCGACCTTCGCCGCGCTGAAGATCCACAACTATCGGCTCTACTTCGGCGGCCAGTTCATCTCGAACTCGGGCACGTGGATGCAGCGCATCGCCCAGGACTGGCTCGTCCTCGAGATCACGAACTCTCCGCTCGCCGTCGGCATCACCACAGCCCTACAGTTCTTGCCGATGCTGCTCTTCGGGCTCTTCGGAGGCCTCGTCGCCGACCGGTACAACAAACGGCACCTGCTGCTGCTCACCCAGGCCGTGATGGGCCTCCTCGCCGCGATCCTCGCGGTACTCACCCTCACCGGACTCATCGAGGTCTGGCACATCTACGCCATCGCGGCGGGCCTCGGCCTTGTCACCGTCGTCGACAACCCGGCGCGCCAGGTGTTCGTGAACGAGATGGTGCCCACTCGCCTGCTGCGCAACGCCGTCAGCCTCAACGCCGGCACCTTCCAGATGGCGCGCCTCATCGGCCCGGCCATCGCCGGCGTACTCATCGCCGCCGTCGGCTCGGGCTGGGCGTTCGCGATCAACTCGGTGACCTTCGTCGCGACGATCCTCGCTCTCGCCGCGATGGACAAGAGCCAGCTCACCCCCTCGCAGCCGGCCCCGCGCGAGAAGGGCCAGCTGCTCGGCGGGCTGCGCTACGTCGCCGCACGACCGCAGCTGATGTGGCTCATCATTCTCGTCGGGCTCATCGGCACCTTCGGCTACAACTTCGCGATCATCCTCTCGGCATACGCGAAGAACGTCTTCGACTCCGACGCCGATGTCTTCGGCTGGCTGAATTCGGCGATGGCGGTGGGATCGGTGGCCGGCGCGCTCCTCGCCGCGCGGCGCTCGACCGTCGGCATGAAGTTCATGTACCTGGTGTGCATGAGCTTCTCGGTGATGCTCATCGTGCTCGGCGTCACCCCGTGGCTGCTGCCCTTCGCGGGGCTGCTCGTCATCACCGGCTTCGTCTCGGTGACCTTCAACACCACGGCGAACGCGACCGTGCAGCTCTCGGCCGACCCGCAGATGCGCGGACGCGTGATGAGCATCTACATGCTGGTCTTCACCGGCGGCACCCCCATCGGCGGCCCCGTCGTGGGCGCCATCACCGATCTCTGGGGCGCCCCCGTCGCCATCATCCTCTGCGGGGTCGCCTGCGTGCTCTCCACCATCGCATGCGCACTGCTCGCGGCCCACCAATCCGGTGTCAGAATAGGGGAACAGTTCAAGCTGCCGCGTCGGCTCACCCGCCGAGTGAGCCACGGGGGCAACCGCTAGGAGGCCCGATGCCAGGCGTCATCGAATCAGACCTGCCGCTCATCGCCGCGCCGATGGCCGGCGGCCCGACCACCATCGAACTGGCCCGCGCCGCAGCCGACGCGGGCGCGTTCCCGTTTCTCGCGGGCGGCTATCTCTCCCCCGAAGCGTTCGAGACCCTCCTCGCCGAAGGGCGGGATCTCGGGTCGCCCTTCGGCATCAATCTCTTCGTGCCGGCACCGCGCCGCGATCCGGGCACACCGGCCCTCGATCACGCCGCCTTCACCCGCTACGCCAGGCAGCTGGAGCCCGAGGCCGCGGCATTCGACCTCGAGCTGAGCACCGCCCCGGTGAGCGACAACGATTTCTGGAACGAGAAGCTCGCGCTGCTGCTCGAGCGGCCGGCCCCCGTCGTATCGTTCGCCTTCGGGCTTCCGAGCAACTCGCAGATCACCGCCCTGCAGCGCGCGGGCAGCGCTGTCATCGCGACCGTCACCACACCCGCCGAGGCGAGCGCCGCGCACGAGGCCGGGGTCGACGCCCTCATCGTGCAGGCCCCGGCCGCCGGCGGGCACAGCGCGACCTTCGATCCCGCCCGCACCATCACCCCGATCTCACCGGCCGAACTCATGCGCGCGGTGCGGGCCGCTGTGCCGCTCCCGCTCATCGCGGCGGGCGGCGTCGACGGCCCCGGCGCCGTACAGGAACATCTGCGGGGCGGCGCCGCAGCGGTCGCGATCGGCACCCTCCTGCTGCGCACCCACGAGGCCGGCACCTCCCCCACACACCGCGCGGCCCTCGCCGACAGTCGCTTCAGCGAGACCGTGATCACCCGCGCCTTCCCCGGGCGCCCCGCGCGTGCGCTCCGCAACGGCTTCGTCCGCCGCCACGACGCTGACGCGCCCGTGGGCTACCCCGCCGTGCACCACCTCACCCGGCCGATCCGGCAGGCGGCGAGCGCCGAGGGCGATGCCGACCGACTGCACCTGTGGGCGGGCACCGGGTGGAGGCGCGCCGAGGCGGTGCCGGCGGCGCAGGCGATCCGCACCCTGATCGAGGCGGCGTGAGCGGCGGCGCATGAAACTCGAACTCTCGACTCTTCCTCCGGCCGCGTGGATCGCGATCATCGCGCTCGGCATCGTGCAGCTCGGGCTCATGGTGCTCGCGCTGATCCAGCTGGCGCGCACCCCGCGCGAGCGCGTGAACCTCGACCGCAAGTGGCTGTGGGTGATCATCATCCTCGCGGCGAACCTCATCGGCTCGATCCTGTTCCTCGCGGTCGGCCGCAAACCCGCTCCCGCCGCGGCAGCCCCGATGCCCGGAGCCGGCGGCCCGGACGTCGCACGACTCGTCGATCTGCTCTACGGCGCGACCGAGTACCGCACTCCCCAGCACGGCACGCCTCGACAGCCCGAAGGGGGTGGCGCACGATGAGCGCTGCGATCGAGACCTCGCAGCTCGGCAAGCGATACGGCGCGAAACGCATTCTCGACGGCCTCGACCTGCGGGCCGACGAGGGGCGCGTGTTCGGCTTCCTCGGCGCGAACGGATCGGGCAAGACCACGACGATCCGCATCCTCCTCGGCCTCGCGAAGCAGTCGTCGGGGAGCGCGCGCGTGCTCGGGTACGCGCCCGGCAGCCCCGAGCTGCGCCCGCTCATCGGATACTGCCCCGACGTGCCGGGATTCCCCGCGTGGATGACGGGGCGCGAGGTGCTCGAGCAGGCGGCGGTGCTGTTCCGGCTTCCCGACCAGGTGAAGCGCGCCCGCGTGGAGGAGCTGCTCGAATTCGCGGGGCTCGCCCGCACGAAGACGCGCGTCGGCGGGTACTCGCGCGGCATGCGGCAGCGGCTCGGACTCGCGCAGGCGCTCATCAATGCGCCGCGATTGCTGATTCTCGACGAGCCGACCTCGGCGCTGGACCCCATGGGGCGGCGCGCGGTGCTCGACCTCATCGCCCGGCTGCGGGGCAGGACGACGGTGTTCTTCTCGACTCATCTGCTGCCCGATGTCGAGCGCGTCTGCGATGATGTCGCGATCCTCGACGAGGGGAGGATCATCACCTCGGGCTCGCTCGAGGCGGTGCGCGCGCAGCTCGGCGGCACGCACGATCGCCTGCTCGTCGAGGTCGACGACGTCTCGCGGCTCTACGATGCGCTGCGCGAGAGGGACTGGATCACCGGCATCGACGGTGTCGCCGCTCCGGGCGCGCTGATCCTCACCGTGCGAGACCCCGATGAGGCGGCTCGCCTGCTGCCCGCCGAGATCGCGGCCGGCGGTTTCGCGCTGCGCCGGCTCGAGCCGCGCGAGGCGACGCTCGAAGACGTGTTCATCGGGCTCGTGGGGGTGGATCGATGAGCGCCGCACTCCCCCTGCTGCGGGTCCGTGCCCGCGAGATCGCCCGCACCTGGCGCGTCTGGGTGCTGCCGATCGTGGCGCTGTTCTTCGCCGCGACCGGTCCCGTGATCACCCGCTTCACGAAGGCCATCCTCGAGGCGGCGCTCAGCAGCTCGGAGGCGGGAGGCGCCGCGCTGTCGATCCCCGACCCGACCGCGCTCACGTCGTACGGGCGCTGGGTGACCGATCTCTCCCAGCTCATCGTCTTCGTCGTCGTCATCATGGCGGCGGGCGCGATCAACTCCGAGGTGCGCTCGGGCGTCGCCTCGCTCATGCTCGTGAAGCCGGTCTCGCGCACGGCGTACGTGCTCACCCACGCGGTCGCGATCTTCGTGTTCGTGGCGATCACGATCCTCATCGCGACGCTCGTGAACTGGGGCATCACCGCCGCCGTCTACGGGGACGCCCCGCCGGCGCCGGTCTTCGCAGCGGCCGGGGTGTGGATCGTGCTCGCCGCGATCCTCATCGCCTCGAGCCTGCTCGCCTCCGCGCTCTTCGACGCCACGGCCGCGGCGGCCGGGGTCGGCATCGGCGTCTACTTCGTGCTGGCGCTGCTCGGGCTCTTCCCATGGCTGGTGTCGTACACGCCGGTCGGCCTCATGTCGGTGTCGGCCGCGGTCGCCGCGCGCACGCAGGCGGTGGATCATACGCTGTGGTGGCCGCTCGCCTCCGGTGCGGTGTTCGCCGCCGTGCTGCTGGCGGCGGCCGTGTGGGTGTTCCGCCGGAAGGAGCTGCGGTAGCGGCGGGCCGCGCTCCGCGCCGAGACTCACAGATGCCGGGATAATGAGGTGACGGCCGCCCCGATGTTCGAGAGCGGCCACAGGCCGATGACAGCCGACAGGAGAGAGCGAGCATGATGCGACCCTTCATGGACAAACTGGTGCCCGAGGCGTGGCAGGCCGCCGAGAAGTACTCGGCGGCGATCCGCGATGCCGCGCTCGCCCACGGGCTCACCGCGCAGGAGGGCGAGCTCATCAAGGTGCGCGCCTCGCAGATCAACGGCTGCGCGTTCTGCTCCGATCTGCACTCGCGTCAGGCCCGCGGCGCGGGGGTCGTGCAGCAGAAGCTCGATGTGCTCGCCGCGTGGCGCGAGACCTCGATCTTCACCGAGCGCGAGGCCGCCGTGCTCGCGATCGCCGAGGCGGCGACGCGTCTCCCGCTCGACGAGGCGGATCGGCAGAGCCTGCAGCAGGCGCTCGCGCTGCTCGGTGAGGAGACCTTCGCCGCGGCCGAGTGGGTTGCGGCATCGATCAACATGTTCAACCGGATCTCGATCCTGAGCGAGCATCCGGTGCGCCCGCGCGACGCCGACGGGAAGGTTGTTCGCCCCGGCAGCTGATTCGCGACCGCACGACCCGTGGAACGGCCTGGTCGTGCACCGGCCGACCCGGCCGGTGCACGACCAGGGGTCAGTTCTC
>JBDIAD010000019.1:0-10436 GCA_039812205.1 Leucobacter sp. | reverse complement strand
GCGCACCCAGTTCGCGAGCTCGTTCGCGCTCTCCGACCCCTCGGCGCAGAACGCCGACAGCGGCACGCAGGCGACGCCGATCTGCTCGGGGAGCGCCCGTGCGAATTCCGCGCCGTTCGTCACCGCACCCGAGAGGAACGGCGTCGCATCCGCGCACACGAAGTAGGTGCCCGACGGCTGCACCGTGGTGAACCCGGCTGCGTGCAGCCCCGCGGTGAGCAGCTCGCGCCGCGCATCGAGCGAGGCGCGCAGCGCGGCGACGTCCGCATCGCCGCGGGTGAGCGCCTCCGCGATCGCGGGCTGGAAGGGCGCCCCGCCGCTGTAGGTGAGGAACTGCTTGATGGCGAGCGCGGCCTCGATGAACTCGGCCGGGCCGCACACCCATCCGATCTTCCAGCCGGTGAGCGAGAACGTCTTGCCGGCGGACGAGATCGTGAGCGTGCGATCGCGCATGCCCGGAAGCGTCGCGATCGGAATGTGCGTCGCCCCGTCGAAGAGCAGGTGCTCGTAGACCTCGTCGGTGACCACGATCGCGTCGGCGCGCTGCGCCTCGGCGGCGATCGCTTCGAGCTCGTCGAGCCGCAGGACCGTACCCGTCGGGTTGTGCGGTGTGTTGATGAGGATCAGCCGCGTCTTCGGGGTCACCGCTGCGCGCAGCGCCTCTCTGTCGAGGCGGAATCCGCCCTCGGCCGGGCGCAGCGGCACGGTGACGTGCGTCGCCCCCGACATGGCGATCGAGGCGGCGTGCGCGTCGTAGAACGGTTCGAGGGTGACGATCTCATCGCCCGGCCCGGCGAGCGCGAGGATCACCGAGGCGATGCCCTCCGTCGCCCCGGCGGTGACGAGAATCTCGGACTCGGGGTCGAGGTCGATGCCGTAATGGCGCTTCTGATGGGCGGCGATCGCGTCGCGCAGGGCCGCGATGCCGCGCCCGGGCGGGTACTGGTTCTGCCCGTTGCGGGTGGCCTCGACGGCGATCTCGCGGATCCATTCCGGGCCGTCCTCGTCGGGGAACCCCTGCCCGAGGTTCGCGGCGCCGGTGCGCATCGCGAGCGCGGTCATCTCGGCGAAGATGGTCGGCCTGACGACGCCGTCATGGCCGGTGAGTCCCGTTGCGGATGCGACATTGCGCCAGCGTTCAGTCATTCCTCCAGACTACCCGCCGCGGGGTCGTCCGCGGGGGCGCCCGCGCAGGTGGGCGAATGCCTCCGGCCCCGATCCACCATCGAAATCAGGGGGTGGATCGGGGCCGGAGGCGCCTATCGATGGGTGCCGTGCCCCTACTTCACCATGTCGATGTTGAACAGGAAGTTGGGCTTGCGCCCGCCTCGGAAGTCGTCGGCTGCCGAAGCGGCGGCCACGATGTGCAGGATGAACAGGCCGAGCGAGACCAGCCCGAGCAGGCCGCCGATGATCCACCCCAGAATCGGGATCCAGATGAAGATGAGCGTGACCACGCCGACGCCCACGCGAATCAACGAGAAGTTGAGATTCGCGGCGTGGAAGGCGGTGACGCGGGGATCGCCCTTGTCCTTCTCGATGATGTAGAAGATCAGGGCGGGGATCCAGCTGAAGAACACCGACAGCCAGTAGTTCAGCGTGATGTTGTTCACCGGGTCGGCGACCGGCTGCGGGTACCCCTGCTGGGGGGCGCCGGGCGGTGCCGAGCCCGGGGGCGGTGAGTAGCCGGGAGGCGGCGCGTAGCCGGCGGGCGGCTGCTGGGTCGGTTGCTGTGGAGGAAGATAACCGGGGGTCGAGGGCTGGCCGGCGTTGTCGCCGGTGCTTTCCGGTGTCGTGCCCTCGGGAGGCAGCGTCGTCATTGAAGGTCTCCTTATTGTGAGCGGTGTGCGGGCGGGGAGCGCATGAATGCGCGTGATGGAGCAGCCGGGTGGTACGCGGTTGAGCACAAGGTACCCCACCGCGGGCCCGCCCGCCAGGGGTCGCCCGGAAACGACCCGGTCAGATGACGTCGGGGCTCGGCGCTGAGCCGTGCAGAATCGCGACGTCGGCGTGGCGATCGAAGCGATAGCCGTTGCCGCGAACCGTGCGAATGATGCTCTGGTAGTGCGCGAGCTTCACGCGGAGGCGGCGGACATGCACGTCGATCGTGCGGCTGTTGGGGGCATCGTCGGTGCCGCCCGCAGACCACTGGGCCTCGATGAGCTCCTCGCGGCTGACGGTGCGGCCCTCGCGCAGCACGAGCGCCTGCAGCAGCTCGAACTCGCGGTAGGTGAGCTGGGCGGGGATGTTGTCGAGCAGTACGGTCTTCCGGCTGAGGTCGATGGTGATGCCGCTGCGGGCGCGATCCTGATCCTCGTCGACCTGCTGCTTCACGCGCGAGCGCGCCGCCGGCGCGCCGAGGGCGAGGCGCACCACGTCGACGTCGCGGCCGCCGACCGCCTCGAGCGCGAGCGCGACCGCGGCATAGGTGTCGGCTGCGGGGGCGAGCTGCGCGACCAGGTGCTTGATCTGCTCGACGATCGCCCCGAGCTGCGGGTCGCTCGTGTCGAGCTTCGCCTCGGCGAGGCCGACGTAGAGCGCGAAGCCGCGCACCTCGGTGCCCTGCGGCAGATGGCGCTCGGGGGCGTCGTGCCGAGCAGGCTTCCGAGCGGGCTGGGGGCGGGTGAGGGTCTGGGTGGTCATGGTGAAAGTCCTTGTGAAACTGTGCTGCGCTTCAGATGGCAGCAGGGGGGAGTCCCCGATGAATGCGAAAGTCGAACGGCGGAGCGTTCCGAGAGAAGAGGCTGAGCTTGAAGCTTGGCTGGAAGTTGCGCGAAGTTCAGAGCGAGCCGGGCATTCGAGAGCGCATGACGTTGCGACCGGGCATCATCATGCCGGTCATCCCAATGTTCACCTCACCGGTAGACAGGGGTCGCGTAACGTCGCACATGGAGTTCATTACAGCAAGTTCGCGGCGATTGCGCAAGTTCGTAATCTCTTGCCGAGGCGGAGCAGGGGGCGGATCGCTCCGCCTTCCGCCCCTAAACTCGAGACATGTCCACGAGGCCCGCAGACCCCGCCGCGCAGAGTGCGATGACGCTCGCGCTCGCGGAGGCCGCGCGAGCCGCGTCCGCGGGCGAGATCCCGGTGGGCGCGATCGTGCTCGGCCCCGACGGCGGGATCCTGGCCAGTGGCGGCAACGCGCGCGAGGCCTCGCACGACCCGACGGCCCACGCCGAGGTGCTGGCGATCCGCGCCGCCGCCGAGGCGCTGGTCGATCGCGTCTTGGACGGCTGCACGCTGGTCGTGACGCTCGAGCCCTGCGTCATGTGCGCCGGTGCGATCCTCGCGGCGCGCATTCCGCGCGTGATCTTCGGCGCGTGGGATGAGAAGGCCGGCGCGGCGGGCAGCGTCTACGACCTGCTGCGCGATGGGAGACTGCCGCACGCCGTGCCCGAGGTCATCGGCGGCGTGCTCGAGCGCGAGTGCGCCGAGGTGCTCGAGAGATTCTTCGCCGCCCGGCGGTGAGCGGGTCGCGCCGGGCGGGTCGTGCGACCTAGTCGAGGCCGAGCATCACGACCGAGCTGGTGGTCGGCGCGGCCGCGGTCGGATCGACCCAGACATCGGGCTCGAGGTAGACCGCCGCCACCTCGGGTACCGCGGTCTCCACGCGGCGCCTGGCCTGGAAGAGGATCGCGGAGACCTCTCGCATGGTGACCTCCGGAGGCAGATCGAGCCGCGCGCAGACGAGAAGCCCGCCGGCGCGATCCACGATCTCGAGTTCGATCACCTTGGTGATGTTGGCGCTGTCGAGCAGCGCGCCCGTGACCTGCTCGGCCTGCTCCGTGTCTGCACCCATCGCGGCACCTTCCCTCCGGGAGTTGACGTTTCTATCCTAGGCTTGGGAATTGTGAACGGGACAGATCGCACGCAGTCGCAGCCGCTGCCGAAGGTGGCGCTCATCGGGGTCGGATCGATGGGAGGTGCGATCCTCGCGGGTCTTCGCGCGCCGCAGGTGAAGATCGCGCGGCCGCTCGTGGTGACCACCCATTCGGCGGCGAGTGCCGAGGCGTTCGCCGGCGCCGACGACGTCATCGCCGCTGCGAGCGAGACCGATGCCGAGGCGAATCGCCGCGCCGCCGCCGACGCGCGCATCGTCGTGCTCGCGGTGAAGCCGTGGATGATCCACGACGTGCTGAAAGAGATCGCGGATCGCCTCGCCCCGGGCGCCATCGTAGTGAGCGTCGCCGCCGGCGTGACCACGGCCTCGATGGAGGCGCTCGTGCCCGAGGGCGTCTCGGTGGTGCGGGCCATGCCGAACACCCCCTCGCATGTGGGGCTGGGCGTCACCGGGGTCGCCGGCGGCGCGAGCGCGAGCGAGGCGGACGTCGATCTCGTACGGCGCCTGTTCGAGACGGTCGGCAGGGTGCTCGTCGTGCGCGAGAACCAGATCAACGCGGTCGCCGCGGTATCGGGATCGGGCCCCGCGTACCTCTTCCTCTACGTCGAGGAGATGACCGCGGCGGCGCGCAGGCTCGGCTTCGACGCCGAGCAGGCGGCGCTGCTCGCGGAGCAGACGGTGATCGGTGCGGCCGAGCTGATGCGCCGGAGCGATCAGTCGCCCGAGCAACTGCGACGCAACGTGACCAGCCCGAAGGGCACCACCGAGCAGGCCATCGGGGTGCTGCAGAGCGGCGACCTGGGGGAGCTGTTCGATCGGGCGCTCGAGGCGAATATTCTCCGCTCGGAGCAGCTCGAAGCCGGCGGGTAGCGGCCCGCCGGGCGCTAGCCGATCACGGCGAAGCGCTCGACGTCGGCCGCCGTGCCCGACACGATGATGAGATCGTGCGGCGACACCACGGTCTCGGGAACGGCGTGCGTGAACGGCTCGCCCGGGGTCTTCACGCCGACGACGGTGACCTTGTATCGGGTGCGCACGCCGCTCGTCTCGAGGGAGACGCCGCGGATCGAGCGCGGCGGGTACATCTTCGCGATGACGTAGTTGTCGTCGAACTGGATGAAGTCGAGCATGCTGCCGCTGAGCAGATGCGCGATCCGCTCCCCCGCTTCGCGCTCGGGATAGATCACGTGGTTCACGCCGATGCGCTCGAGGATCTTCCCGTGCGACTGCGAGATCGCCTTCGCCCAGATCTGCGGGATGCCGAGGTCCACGAGATTCGCGGCGATCAGCACGCTCGCCTCGACCGATGCGCCGGTGGCGACCACCGCGATCGGAAAGCCCTCGGCGCCGAGCTGTCGCAGCGCCTCCATCGAGCGCGCATCGGCCTGCACGGCGTGGGTGACGCGATCCGACCACTTCTGCACGAGCGCGGGATCGGTGTCGACGACGAGCACCTCGCGGTGCTGACGATCGAGCTGCCCGGCGGTCGCGGCGCCGAAGCGCCCCAAGCCGATGACGAGTACGGGAGCGTCATTGCGGATCTCAACCAACGATCGGCCTTTCTTCGGGGAAGCGGTACGTGCGAGGGCGGCTGGTCGCCGCGACGGCTGCGGCTAGCGTAACCGTTCCCACGCGACCAGCCCACATGGTCGCGGCGAGCACGAATTTTCCGGGATCGGGAAGGGCTTCGGACACACCGGTGGACAGCCCGCAGGTGCCGAAGGCGGAGATCACCTCGAAAAGCACGAAATCGAGCGAGAATCCGGTCATGTGCACGATGATGATCGTCGACGTCGCGACGATGGTGGCGCCCCAGATGACGACCGAGACCGCGAGGCGCAGCATCTCCTCCGGGATGCGGCGGCCGAACACCTGCGTGTCGCGGAAGCCGCGGGCCTCGGCGTAGGCGGCGAGGAAGAGCACGGCGATCGTGGTCACCTTGATGCCGCCGGCTGTCGACGCCGATCCACCCCCGACGAACATGAGCATGTCCATGATCAGTCGCGTCGATCCGTGCAGATCGGCGGGGTCGACGACGCCGAGCCCGCCCGAGCGGGTCATGACCGACATATAACCCGAGCCGAGGATGGTCTGCCAGAAATCGTGCGTGCCGTAGGTCGCAGGATTGTCGGCCTCGAGGCCGCCGATCGCGATCCACCCCAGAATGACGAGAATGAGCGTGGTCGACAGAGTGAGCTTCGCATGCAGGCCGAGGCGCTTCCGACCGAAGGGCCTGCCGCTCGTGATGACGCGGTACAGCGCGAAGATCACCGGGAAGCCGATGCTGCCGATGAAGACGCCGAGCGCCAGAATCGTGAGCAGGTACACGTCGGTCTCGAACGGCGCCATGCCGTCGGCCATGGGCACGAAGCCGGTGTTCGTGAAGGAGCTCACGGCGAGGTAGAAGCTGTGCCACAGCGCCTCGACGACGCCCTGCCCGGCGATGAGCATCCGCGGGAGGATGAGCAGGGTGAGCGCGGCCTCGATCGCGAGCAGGCTGATGGCGACGGCCGAGAGCAGTCCGCCGATCTCACCCAGACCGATCGCCTGGCTCTCACTCGCGCCGCGCACCGTGCGCGCGGGGTTCGTATCCGATGCGGCGAGCAGGCGCTGCTTCAGGCCGAGACGGCGGGTGACCGTGAGACCGAGGATGCTGGCGAGGGTGAGCACACCGATGCCGCCGATCTGCAGGCCCAGGATGATCACGATGTCGCCGAAGACCGACCAGTGCGCCGCCATGTCCACCGTGGCGAGACCCGTCACGCAGATCGAAGAGACCGCGGTGAAGAGCGCGTCGGCGAGGTTCGTGACCGTGCCGGCGTTCGAGGAGATGGGCAGCGCGAGCAGCGCCGTCCAGACGAAGATCAGCGCGGTGAAGACGAGCAGGGCGGATCGTGCCGGAGAGGAGCGGAAGAATACGTTCATGCGGGATCTGCGCACCGGCGAGGCGGCGGATCTGCGAGCGTACTGCGCCCTGAGCAAGGTGGTGGTCTCCGTGGGATCGATGGCGGATCGCGCCGCCGGTGGGATGCCGCTGTTCGAGGCATATGCGAAGACATGGTACTCCGCGCGGCGGGCAAATGGGTGGTGCACAGAAGTGGACGCGCTACCCTGTTCCCATGCCTGACATTTTCGGAGTCATTGCCGATGCGACGCGGCGCGACATTTTGCAGGTCCTCCTCGAGAAGCACGAGCAGAGCACGGAAATCAGCGTTTCTGAGATCGTCTCCCATCTCGAGCTCAGTCAGCCGACCGTTTCCAAGCATCTGAAGGTGCTGCGCGACGCAGAACTCGTGACGGTTCGCGAAGAGGGGCAGCATCGCTTCTATTCGCTCAATCCCGAGCCGCTCGAGATGGTCGAAGACTTCGTGATCTCGTTCCTGTCGTCGGGGTTCGACACCGAGGTGACGGTGGAGTATCTGGGCGAGGACGGACGGGTGCTCGAGGATCCCGAATCGGGCTCCGAACTACTCCCCGAGGAGGTCACCGCCGCCGCCGGGAACATCGGCCGAGCGGTGGCGACGGCGGAGAACCGGGTCAAGGAGCTGGTCGCGCGTTTTCGCCTGCGCGGCTAGCGCGCTAATATAGGTTTTTTGTGGGCCTCGATCAGGCGGCCCTGAGACGTTGTGAGGTTCACTTTGGGTTCAGTCATCAAGAAGCGCCGCAAGCGGATGTCGAAGAAGAAGCATCGTAAGCTGCTTCGGAAGACGCGCCACCAGCGCCGCAACAAGAAGTAGGTTGCGTGAATCGACGGTTGGCAGTGGTTCGCACCATTGTCAGCCGCTTTTTCATGCCCGTTTGCGCGGTGCGAGGCTCGGCTGAGCGTGGCGAGCGCGGCGCAGTTCCCGGGCTCGCGCTCCGATCGCGGCGCATGAAAGAGGCGGAGACCCCGATGAGATCCGGGTCCCCGCCTCAAGCTCTGACGAGAGGCTACTGCGCCTTCTCTTCAGCAATTCGTTGATGCAGATTGGGGTTCCAGTCCACGAGAACCGCTTTGGATTGCGGCTGAGGTTCTTCTTCTTCCTCTTCTTCGGCTTCCACTTCCGACTCCTCGGGATTCTCCACGTCTTCCTCCTCACGGTCGGTCGGATGCGCCTGATCGCGCATCACCAACCGTAGAAGGCGCCACCCGTGAGCTCCAGGGGCTTTCATTCTTCCCGCAGCGCGCGTAATCTGCGCACTCACTACTTCCGCGATCTGCTGTAGGCCATCGCTTCGGCCTCGCTGACGATGATCATGCCGCGCACCGTGTGCGCATGCTCGGTCATCACGGCGATCCAGTCGCGATTCAACACGGGCGGGCGACTGCCGGAGAACATGAATATGAGCGGCATCGTGGGAGCCATCCACAACGAGACCCGGCCGCTGCCGAACTGGGGCGCGACATTCCAACTCAGCAGGAAGCTCTCGTGCTTGCGCAGGCGCACCTCGATCGCCGTCTTGATGTGCGCGAGCACACGATCCTCGAACTCGAACGACTGACCGCCGTACATGAAGTGCCCCATCGCTCCAGCCTGCGGGAAAAGATTATGTTGCGATAGGGGTGGACAACGGGGCGTTCATCTGAGTGGCATACCGCGCGAGCGGTGGCACGGCGAACAGAGGCCCGGGGCTCACCTCGTCGGGCGAGTCCCGGGAATCACGCGAGTTGCACTTGTCTCCGCGTCACTCGTCGTCCGATTCCTCCTCTTCCTCGATTTCCGGGGCCTCGTCGGGGAGGCGCGGCATTTCTTCCGGGTTGTTCATGATCCACCCCCTTCGCCTGTTGCAGCACCCAAGCTAGAACGCCGACTCCGTGTGCGAAAGGGATGTAATTCTCAGCCGTGCGGGCGTATTCTCATTCGCCGTGCGTGGCCGCCGTGCGGTCAGAGCTGCAGCACTGCGAGCACCGCACCGCCCGCGGCGCCGACCAGCACGACCACCCACGGCGGGAGCTTCCAGGCGATCAGCAGCACGAAGCAGACGAGTGCGAGACCGAACGCCGCCGGCCCGGTCACCGCCGTGGCGAACACGGGGGTGTAGAGCGCCGCCGCGAGAACACCGACCACCGCCGCATTCGCGCCGCGCATGACGGCGCGAGCCCACGGACGGGTGCGCAGCGAGTTCCAGAACGGGAGCACTCCGATCAGCAGGAGGAAGCCCGGAACGAAGCTCGCGATGAGGGCGATCGCGCCTCCCAGCATGCCGCCGGGTCCGACGGAGGAGACGGTGCCGAGGAACGCGGCGAAGGTGAACAGCGGGCCCGGTACGGCCTGAGCGGCCCCGTAGCCTGCGAGGAATTCCGAGTTCGACACCCATCCCGGATCGACGACGCCCGCCTGCAGGAGGGGCAGCACGACATGGCCGCCGCCGAATACGAGCGACCCGGAACGGGTGAACGCCTCGACGAAGGCGAGATCGCTCGACCCGGTCGCGACCACCGCGAGCGGAAGCGCGGCGAGGATCAGGGCGAAGAGCGCGAGGCAGAGCACGCCGACGCCGCGCCGCACCGGGAAGCGCATGATCGCGCCCGATGCGGGGTCGTCCCCGCGGCAGAGGAAGATCCCGGCGATCGCGCCGAAGGCGATGGCGATGACCTGCCCGGCGGAGCCGGCCAGGAGCAGGGCCGCGATGGCCGCCACGGCTGCGATCGAGGCGCGGCGAGCGTCGGGAGTGAGGCTTCGCGCCATCCCCATGACGGCTTGCGCGACGATGGCCACGGCGACGATCTTGAGCCCCGCGATGATCCCGCCGCCGATGGGGCCGCCGAAGAGCCCCGCCCCCATCGCGAAGAGGACCATGAGTGCCGCCGAGGGCAGCGTGAACGCGGTGAATGCGGCGAGCGCTCCGCGGAAGCCGGCGCGCCCGAGACCGAGGCCGAACCCGACCTGGCTCGACGCCGGGCCGGGGAGGAACTGGCACAGGGCCACAAGCTCGGCGTACGCCGTATCGCTGAGCCAGCGGCGCCGCTCCACGGTCTCGGTGCGGAAGTAGCCGAGGTGCGCGATCGGACCCCCGAAGGAGGTCACGCCGAGCTTCAAGAAGACGCGGAAGACCTCCCAGGCCGAGCCGCGCCCGGGCACTCCATCCTCGGATTGCATTCCCTCACGATACCCATTCCGCGTGAACGCGGGGTATCGATCTCATCGGGGGCGAAGCCCGAATTCGAGGATCATCGAGGCGGCCGGCTCGGGGGTCTTGATGACGGCCTCGTGCCCGCGCTCGGGGATCTCGCACAGCAGCCCGTGCGGCAGCGCCTCGGCCACCTCGGCCGTCCAGCGGTGCGGGCAGACGAGGTCGTCCTCTCCGCGCATCACGAGCGTCGGGGTCCCGATCTCGGGGCAGATGAGCTCGAGTCGGTGCCGCAGCATGAGACGCAGCTTGCGCACGGATTCGATCGGATTCGCCTTCAGATACTGCGACAGGCCGATGAGCAGGACCTTCCAGCCGTCGTCCGATGTGTCCTGCGCGAGCCGCAGGAGCTGGGTGCGGATCGCTCGCTCGTAGCGATTCACCGTCGGCGCGATGAGTACCAGGCGATCGACGAGCTCCGGATGGTGCAACGCGATCTCCGCGACGACCTGCGTTCCCATCGAGTGGCCGACGAGGGTCACGC
>JBDIAD010000018.1:0-10500 GCA_039812205.1 Leucobacter sp. | reverse complement strand
TGGCCTTCTCGGCGTCGGCGAGGCCGTACAGATCGGAGGCCGGAGCGAATGCCGCGACGCCCTTGATCGTGAATTCGGGGGCGTACTCGGAAGCGATCTGCCCGATCCAGAGCGAGGCCTGACCCCCCTGGGAATGGCCCCACACGACCGTGTCGTGCGAGAGCTCGAGATCCGTGAGCTGCATCGCGGCACGTGAGGCGTCGAGCGAATTTCGGGCCTCGGCCTCGCCGATCAAGTACGGGTGCGGGCCCCGAGTGCCGAGCCCGATGTAGTCGGAGATCACCGCCGCCCATCCCTGCTGCGTCACCATCTGGGTGAGCGCCGCTCCGGCGCCGTCGGCGAACGGTGCCGCGCTCAGCGACGGGGCGCACTTGGGCGCGACTCCCGTGGTGCCGTGCGCCACGGTGAGCAGCGGCAGTTCACCGTCTCCGCGATGCGCGGGCGCGATCACGAGCCCGCTCGACACCGCGGGCTTCCCGTCCGCGTGCGTGGTCGTGTACAGGATCCTCCAGGCCTGCGCGCCGTCGGGCACTCCGATCGACAGCGGCTCGGAGCGGATGAGCTGGCCGGGCGAGCCCGGCACCTGTGCGGGGGCCGTGTAGAACGCGTCCGGTTCGGGCAGCGGGGCGCCGCCCAGAACCACGCCCGATCCCCACACCAGCATGGCGGAGCACACGAAGGCCGCCGAGGCGCCGATCGTGCGGATCCAGCGGCGGAACGCGCCCGGGCGACGCGCGCCGGGGGTGCCTGCGCCGGAATCCTCTGCGCTCCCGCCCCGGCGGGCGCGATCCGCCCCCTGGATGCGCGAGCCCAGCAGCTCGAAGACGAGCTGCAGCCCCAGGAAGAGCAGCCAGAAGCCGATGGCGAACCTGAAGACCGTGAGCGTGAGCACCGGCCAGGAGAACGTCAGGACGCCGATGAGGATCGTTGCCGCGCCGAGGATGACCGCCGTCGCACGCTGATCGCCGCGTCCGAGGAACGCGGCGAGCATCGAGAGGACGCCGTGCAGGACGAGCGCGAGACTCGTGAGATACGCGAGGAAAGGGGCCCCGGCGAACGGCCAGAGCGCCATGGCGGCGCCGAGGATCATGAGGACGCAGCCGAATGCGAGATGCAGCGCGGCCTTCGGGAGGACTTCCGGATGCACCGCCCGGAAGATCGCGGCGAGGCCGGCGAGGACGAAGCCGATTCCGGTGAGGATCGAGATGCCGTGCACCCCGAGCGGCGCGAGAACGATGAGCACCCCGAGCGTGAGCGCGCCGAGGGCGATCAGGATCCGCGCCGGGGTGCCGATCCGCTGAGTGAAGCGCAGCAGCCGCTCCCGCAGTGACGCCCTGCTTCGCGATGTTCGCGACTGATCGCTCACGGTGCCCCCTCGCCCCTTGATTCTCGCGCCCGACTATCGCGTTCGGCGGATGCCGCCCGCCCGGATCAGCATATGAGCTTTTCGTGGCGGGAGGTACTCCATCAGCTTCGCCCGCCGGCGCGCCTCGGGCTCGAGCTCGCTCTCGATCCGTGCATCGATCTTGTCGCAACGCCACGGGGAACCGCCCGCCGGGCACGGGTCCCTCGTGCGACCCCCACAGACCCCTTGTCGCGCGGGCCCGCGATTCATACGCTGGAGATCTCTGAAGGAGGCGCGATGAGCGAGCACGAAGCCCTGGGCACCGAGGAACCCGAATACGAGCTCTGGGAGCCGATCGATGTCGACGTCGCCGGGGCGTTCGCCGGCATCTCGGCAGAGGATCGCGCCTACCGCGATCGGGCGCGCGCCTTCGTGCAAGACGAGCTGCGCCCCGTGATCGCGGGGTACTGGGACCGCGCCGAATACCCGTTGCACCTCGCGAAGCGGCTCGGCGAGCTCGATCTGATCCGCGACGGCCTCGATGTCGACGGCTACCCCGAGCAGTCGCTGCTCGCGGCGGCGCTCGCGACCATGGAGCTCTCGCGCGGCGACGGGTCGATCGCCACCATCGTCGGGGTGCAGGGCGGGCTCGCCATGCGATCGATCGCCTACTGCGGCAGCCCCGAGCAGCGGGAGCGCTGGCTCGCACCGCTCGCGCGCGGCGAGGAGCTGGGCGCGTTCGCCCTCACCGAACCCACGCACGGCAGCGACTCGGTGAGTCTCGAGACGCGGGCGCGGGCAGACGGCGACGGCTACGTCATCGACGGCCACAAGAAGTGGATCGGATCGGGCAGCGTCGGCGATATCGCCGTCGTCTGGGCGCGCGGCGACGATGGCCAGGTGCAGGGCTTCATCGTGCCCCAGAGCGCCCCCGGCTATACCGGGACGACGATCGAGGGGAAGATCTCGCTGCGCGCGATCTGGCAGGCGCACATCGAGCTCGCGGGCGTTCGAGTCGGGGCCGACGCGAAGATGCCGGGCGCTCGCAGCTTCAAGGACACCGCCCGGGTGCTGCAGGCGACGCGTCTCGGCGTCGCCTGGGGTGCGCTCGGGCACGCGCAGGCCGTGTACGAGACCTCGGTGCACTACGCCGCCCAGCGGAAGCAGTTCGGACGCGCGCTCGCCGCATCGCCGATCGTGCAGGCGCGTCTGGCGGAGATGCTGAGCGGGCTCACCTCGCTGCAGTCGCTGCTGATGCAGCTCACGCGCGCGGAGGCCGCGGGCGAGCTCTCGGGGCCGGGGGCCTCGCTCGGCAAGTACACCGCGACGCGCACCGCGCGGCAGATGGCGGCGAATGCGCGCGATCTGCTCGGCGGCAACGGCATCCTGCTCGAGCATCGCGCCGCGCGGCATTTCGCCGATATCGAGGCGCTGCACACCTACGAGGGCACCGAGACGGTGCAGGCGCTGATCATCGGGCGCGAGATCACCGGAATCTCGGCGTTCGCCTGAGCCTGCATCGCCCCTTCGTGGGGTCCCTCTGGTCGTCGGGCCGCGCCGGCTTCTGAGTCTGAGCCCGCCGCCGGATTCTGCCGGAAAAATGGCCAATTGCCGGAGTTTTACGGCGAAAACCTCCGGCAAACGCGTCATTCTCCGGCAATTTCAGACGGCTGCCTGGCCGGGCGGTGGCTGCGGGGCCGAGTGGCTGCCTGACCGGGTGGCTGCGCGACGGCGCACCGCGCGGCCAGTCGGTCGAGCACGGCCAGGCAGGCCACAGCGGTGCACCCGCAGTCTCACTCACGCGGATATTTGCACTCAAGCGGTGAAAATCGGCGAAATGATCCGCTTGAGTGTAGATAACCGCTCGAACGGTGCACAGGGTGCTGCGTGGCCTCGTGGGTGCTGGGTGCCGGGCAACATTGCATGACCGCCGCCAGTGCCGCGCGGTCGGTCAGTCGCGCACGGCGAAGCGCTCCACGCTCAGCGCGAGCTTGCGCAGCAGATTCGCAAGCCGGTCGCGCTCGCTGCGCGGCATCCCGCCGAGCAGCTGCTCCTCGTAATCGCTGAGCCGGGTCATCGCGGCATCGACGAGGGTCTGCCCGAGCTCCGTCATCTCCACGAGCACGCCGCGGCCGTCGTTCGGGTCGGTGAGCCGCCGCACCAGGCCGCGCTCCTGCATGCGGTCGATGCGGTTGGTCATCGTGCCGCTCGAGACCATCGTCTGCTGCACGAGCACCTTCGGGCTCTGCCGGAACGGCGCCCCCTCGCGGCGCAGCACCGCGAGCACGTCGAACTCCCACGCGGAGAGGCCGCTGCGCTCGAAGGCCTGCGCACGGGCGCGATCGAGGTGTCTGGTGATACGGGTCATCCGTGAGAACACCGCCAGCGGGGCGAGGTCGAGGTCGGGTCGGGCGGCAGACCAGTCGGCCAGGATCCGATCCACCTCATCACTCGTCATGCCTCCATTATTCCGGGTCATCGCTCGGATCCGGCCGCACGCGGGCGGAGTGGATCGGGCGGAGCCGAAGTGAGAGGTGCACGGGGGCCACAGACAGGACGGATCGAGTGGTGCCGGGATGAGTGGGGTGCGGGCGGCCGCAGACAGGACGGATCGAGTGGTGCCGGGATAAGCGGAGCGCGGGCGGCCGAGGGCGGAATGGGATCGGACGGAGTCGGGCGAGGGGATGCGGGCGCCCGCAGGCGGTCCGGTCGGGCGGAGCCGGCGCGCGCAAGCGGTCGTACTCGGTGCGACGCCCACCCCGGCCAGGCGGCCGAGATCCATCGCCTAGGATTGAGTGGTGCCGCTGCGCGACACATTCCGCCTTAGTGTAATGGCAGCACGACAGCCTTTGGAGCTGTGAAGTTCAGGTTCGAATCCTGGAGGCGGAGCGGCCCTCAGGAGCCACCGGTTCACCACCTGCGAAGGGAACTCACCATGGCAGCCAGCCGTCTCGCCGTCGTCATTCTCGCGGCCGGTCAGGGGACACGCATGCGGTCCGCGACCCCCAAGGTGCTGCATCGAATCGCGGGCCGCTCGCTCATCGCGCATGTGCTCGACACGGCCGCGGGGCTCCATCCCGAGGTGGTCATCGCGGTGGTGAGGCACGAGCGCGAGCTCGTCACGCAGGCGATCGTGGATCACGCGCCGCACACGCTGATCGTCGAGCAGGACGACATCCCCGGCACCGGCCGCGCCGTCGAGCAGGCGCTCGCCGCGCTGCCCGACACCTTCGACGGCGACGTGCTGGTGCTCTCGGGCGACGTGCCGCTGATCGATGTCGAGACGCTGCATCGGCTCATCGCCGGCCACACCGAGCTCGGTCGCGGGATGACGATGCTGTCGACCGTGCTCGCGAACCCGACCGGGCTCGGGCGCATCCTGCGCGACGGCGCCGGGGTCGTGCGCGGCATCGTCGAGGAGAAGGATGCGAGCGACGACGAGCGCCGCATCACCGAGATCAACGGCGGCGTCTACGTCTTCGCGCGCCGCGCCCTCGAGGAGGCGCTGCGCGGCGTCGGCACGGACAACGCGCAGGGCGAGAAGTACCTCACCGATGCCGCCGCGCGGATCCTCGCCGCGAACGGCGTCGTCGACGCGATGACGACCGACGACGCCTGGGTCATCGCGGGCGTGAACGATCGCGTGCAGCTCTCAGAGGTCGGTGTCGAGCTCAACCGCCGCATCGTGCGCCGCCATCAGCGCGCGGGGGTCACGATCGTCGATCCGGCGACCACCTGGATCGAGGCGGACGTCTCGATCGAGCCCGACGTCGAGATCCTTCCCGGCACCCACCTGCGCGGCGCGACGAGCATCTCGACGGGCGCGGTGATCGGCCCCGACACCACGCTCGTCGACTGCGAGGTCGGCGAGGGCGCGAGCATCCGCCGCAGCGAGGCGACGCTCGCCGCTTTCGCCGCGGGGGCGAGCGTCGGCCCGTTCTCGTACATCCGCCCGGGCACCGAGCTCGGCGCGGACGGCAAGATCGGCGCATTCGTCGAGGCGAAGAACGCGAAGATCGGCGACGGCAGCAAGGTGCCGCATCTCAGCTACGTCGGCGACGTCACGATCGGCGAGGACAGCAATATCGGCGCCGGGACGATCGTCGCGAACTACGACGGCGTCGAGAAGCACCAGACCGTCGTGGGCGATGCGGTGCGCATCGGGTCGAAGAACGTGCTCGTCGCTCCCGTTACGATTGAGGACGGCGTCTATACGGCGGCAGGAACCGTGGTGCGCAAGAATGTTCCGGCGGGCGCGCTCGCCATGAACGTGTCACCGCAACGCAATATCGAGGGCTGGGTCGCTGCGAAGCGCCCGGGCACACACAGCGCGAAGGCCGCAGACCGCAGCGCGAGATCACCGGAAGAAGAGTAGGGGAAACCGCGTATGAGCGCGATCGAGATGGCCGGTCAGAAGAAGCTGGTCCTGATTACCGGGCGTGCATACCCGGAGCTCGCCGAACGGGTCGCTCAGGAGCTCGGCGCCGAGCTCGTGCCCACCGATGCGCGCACCTTCGCGAACGGCGAGCTGTACGCCCGTTTCGACGAGAGCGTGCGCGGCTGCGACGCGTTCGTGCTGCAGTCCCACACCCATCCGATCAACGAGTGGCTCATGGAGCAGCTCATCATGGTCGATGCGCTCAAGCGCGCCTCGGCCAAGCGGATCACCGTCGTGGCGCCGTTCTACCCGTACTCGCGCCAGGACAAGAAGGGCCGCGGCCGCGAGCCCATCTCGGCTCGACTCGTGGCCGATCTCTTCAAGGCCGCCGGCGCGAATCGCATCATGTCGGTGGATCTCCACGCCCCGCAGATCCAGGGCTTCTTCGACGGGCCGGTGGACCACCTCTTCGCGATGCCGGTGCTGCTGGAGCATTTCAAGAAGACCATCGACCGCGACGATCTCACCGTGGTGTCGCCCGATATGGGACGCGTGCGCGTCGCCGATGTGTGGAGCGACCGGCTCGGGGCGCCGCTCGCGATCATCCACAAGCGGCGCGATCCGCTCGTGCCGAACGAGGTCACCGTGCACGACATCGTGGGCGAGGTGAAGGATCGCTGGTGCGTCGTCGTCGACGACATGATCGACACCGGCGGCACGATCGCGAAGGCCGCAGCGGCGCTCAAGGAGAACGGCGCGCGCGGCGTGACCATCGCGTGCACGCACGCGATCTTCTCGGGCCGCGCGACGGAGTACCTCTCGCAGGATTTCATCGACCAGGTCGTCGTCACGGACACGCTGCCGGTGCCCGAGGAGAAGCGCTTCGACAAGCTCACCGTCCTCTCGATCGCGCCGCTGCTCGCGAAGGCGATCCACGAGGTCTTCGAAGACGGCTCGGTGACGAGCATGTTCGAGGGCGCCGCATAACCCTGAAGAAACTGATGTAGGCTTGTGTGCTGTACTTCGGCGAGGGATGCTCACGCGTCCGTGATCGACGCGGTGGAGCCTGCGGGCCCTTCTGACGCGCCATTCGGCGAGACACTCAACAGATGGGCATGAGCCCGCAAGGAGAATTCACATGGCTGAGAACTTCCAGCTCGCGACCGAGGCTCGCGAAACCTTCGGCAAGGGCACCGCGCGCAAGCTGCGCGCGGCCGGCCGTACCCCGGTCGTCGTGTACGGCCACGGCACCGATCCCCAGCACCTCTCGGTGGAGACCCATCCGCTGAGCCTCATCGTGCGTCACGCCAACGCGCTCATCGAGCTCGACATCGCGGGCAAGCCGCAGCTGGTCCTCGTGAAGGACGTGCAGAAGGATCCTGTGCGCCAGATCATCGAGCACGTCGATCTCGTCATCGTGCGTCAGGGCGAGACCGTCGAGGTCGAGGTGCCGCTGCACATCGTGGGCGAACCCTTCTCGGGCATGAACGCGCTGCAGGAGCTCAACACCATCCGCATCAGCGTGCCGGCCACTTCGATCCCCGAGACCGTCCAGGTCGATGTCGAGGGCAAGGAGGAGGGCTTCCGCGTCCTCGCCGGCGAGGTCGAGCTCCCCGCGGGCGCCACGCTCCTCGACGATCCCGAGCAGCTCGTCGTGAACGTCGTCGCACCGCGCGGCGCCGATGAGGGCGACGCCGAGGACGAGTCGGCGGAAGCCGAAGCCGAAGAGGCGTAACGCTCCCGAACCTCACCCTCGCGATCGGAAGCTGGTGCAACATGCGGTGGCGAAGATCGCGAAAGGAAGACGAGACGATGAGTGACGCGTGGCTGGTGGTGGGCCTCGGGAACCCGGGGCCGCAGTACGAGACCACGCGTCACAACGTCGGCCAGCTCGCACTGGATGTGCTGGCCGACCGTCTCGGCTCCCGATTCGCCTCGCATCGCACGAACTCGCGCATCGCGGAGGGCTTTCTGCGCCCCGGCGGCGCGAAGGTGATCCTGGCGAAGTCGAACGGATTCATGAACACCTCCGGCGGCCCCGTGAGCGCGCTCGCCGGCTACTTCGGCATTCCCGTCGAGCGCATCGTCGTACTGCACGACGATCTCGATCTTCCGTTCGACACCATCAAGCTCAAGCGGGGCGGCGGCCACGGCGGCCACAACGGATTGCGCGACATCGCCAAGGCGATGAACAGCCCCGAATTCCTCCGGGTACGGATCGGCATCGGCCGCCCGCCCGGCCGGCAGGATCCCGCCGACTTCGTGCTCCGGCCCTTCGGGTCCGCGGAGCGCGAGAACCTCGGCGTGCTCCTCGAGGACGCCGCCGACGCGGTCGACGAGCTCATCACCGACGGGCTCACCGCCGCCCAGCAGCGCTTCCACTCCCGAGCCGCGCAATGAGCCTCTCCGGTCTCGATCGGCTGCTCGCACGGTCGGAGAGCTTCGCCTCGGCCCTGCAGGGCATCGACGGCGATGTCGATTTCGCCGCCATCGAGGCGGCGCGGCCCGTGCTCATCGCCGGGCTGATCCACCGTCGGCGGAGCCTCGGCCGAACCGGCCCGCTGCTGCTGATCGCCGCGACGAGCCGCGAGGCCGAGGCGATGCGCGGCGCCGTCGCCTCGCTGCTCCCCGATGCGCGCACCGTCGAGTTCCCGGCCTGGGAAACCCTGCCGCACGAGCGCCTGAGCCCGTCGGTGGAGACCGTGGGCCGGCGGGCGCGCGCCCTGCAGCTGCTGCGCGAGTCGGACGGCGCAGATCCGCTCGTCATCGTCGCCTCGGTGAGGGCCGTGCTGCAGCCGATCTCACCGCAGGCCGCGAAGGCGAAGCCGCTCGTGCTGAGCGCCGGCGCCGCGGGGCTCGGCCCCGATGCCGTCGCCGCGCAACTGGTGGATCACGCCTACACGAGGGTCGACATGGTCACGCGACGCGGCGAATTCGCCGTGCGCGGCGGCATTCTCGACGTCTTCCCGTCGACGGCGGAGCAGGCGGTGCGCATCGACTTCTTCGGCGATGAGATCGACGAGATCCGGCACTTCGCCGTCTCGGATCAGCGCAGCGCCGCCGAGCTTCTCGAAGAGGTCGAGCTCTGGCCGGCGCGCGAACTGCTGCTCACCGACGAGGTGCGCGAGCGGGCGGCGCAGCTGCTGCCGAAATACCCCGCGCTCGGCACCCTGCTCGAGAAGATCTCCGCCGGCATCGCCGTCGAGGGCATGGAGAGCCTCATCCCGCAGCTCGTCACCGGACTCGAGCCGATCAGTGCGATGCTCCCCGAGGGCGGCGCGGTCGTGGTCGTCGCGCCCGAGCGGGTCGCCGGTCGCGCGGTGAATCTCGCCGAGACGAATCGGGAGTTCCTCGAGGCGGCGTGGTCGGCGGCGACCGCCGGAGCGGATGCGCCGCTTCCCGCCGACGATCACGGCATGATGACGGTGAACGAGCTGCGCGCCGCGACGGATCAACCGTGGTGGACGATCTCCGGCTTCGACGCCGGCGAGAGCGATGACGACGGCCAGCGCTCGCTCGGGCTCACCCCGATCGCCCCCGTCGCGCACGGGAGCGAGCCGACGGCCGCCGCGATCGCGCACATGCGGGAGCGCCTGCGCGAGGGGTGGCGAGTGATCGTCGCCGCGCAGGGCGTCGGCCTCGTCGAGCGCGCCGGCGATCTCATCGCCGAGGCGGGCGTCGCCGCGCGAGTGCACGAGGAGCTGCCGGGCGAGCTGGAGACCGACGCGGTGCATCTCGTCACCGGCGTCGCCCGCGCCGGGTTCGAGAGCGTCGAGGCGCGACTGCTCCTCGTCTCCGAGCTCGAGTTCTTCGGCCGCGCGGTGAGTCAGACGGAATCGCCGACGAAGCTCGCGAAGCGTCGCGGCAAGAACGTCGTCGATCCGTTGCAGCTGAAGAGCGGCGACTACGTCGTGCACGAGACGCACGGCATCGGCCAGTTCGTCGAGCTCACCCAGCGGCTCGTGCCGACCGGCATCGGGCGGAACGCCGGCAAGACCCAGCGCGAGTACCTCGTGCTCGAGTACGCCTCGACGAAGCGCGGCATGCCCCGCGACAAGCTGTACGTGCCGACCGACCAGCTCGATCAGCTCTCGCGCTACGTCGGCGGCGAGGCCCCCGCGCTCTCGAAGATGGGCGGCGGAGACTGGGCCGCGGCGAAGAAGAAGGCCCGCAAGGCGGTGCGCGACATCGCCGTCGAGCTCGTGAAGCTCTATTCGGAGCGCATGTCGGTGCCCGGTTTCGCGTTCTCGCCCGATACGCCGTGGCAGCACGAGCTCGAAGAGGCCTTTCCCTACGTCGAGACCCGCGATCAGCTCACCACGATCGACGAGGTGAAGCGCGACATGGAGCGGGCGGTGCCGATGGATCGCCTCATCGCGGGCGACGTGGGCTTCGGCAAGACCGAGATCGCGCTGCGCGCGGCGTTCAAAGCGGTGCAGGACAGCAAGCAGGTCGCGGTGCTGGTGCCCACCACGCTGCTCGTGAGCCAGCACATGGAGACCTTCCAGGATCGCTTCGCCGGTTTCCCGATCCGTCTGCGCGCCCTCAGCCGCTTCCAAAGCGCGAGCGAATCCCGCGACACGATCGAGGGGCTCGCCGCGGGCACGGTCGACGTCGTGATCGGCACGCACCGGCTGCTCACCGATAACATCCGCTACAAGGATCTGGGGCTCGTCATCATCGACGAGGAGCAGCGCTTCGGCGTCGAGCACAAGGACGCGTTGAAGAAGCTGAAGACCGGGGTCGACATCCTCGCGATGAGCGCGACGCCGATCCC
>JBDIAD010000017.1:0-10921 GCA_039812205.1 Leucobacter sp. | reverse complement strand
GACAGCGCCCCACCGGCGCGCCCGAAGGGGGTGCGAACCGCGTCGTAGATGAAAGTGCCGGCCATTGCTGTGCTCCTCACGAATTCGAACGCTCTCATCCTATGTTCGCCGAGGCGGGCGCTCGCGCACGCTCCCGCGGGCGTAATTTGATCCGCCTTCGGGTAGATTCACTGGGTGACGTCTCTGCGCTCCCCCTCACGCCCCTGGGTCCTCCTCTTCGTCGCGGTCTCCCTCGTGGGCGTCAACATGCGCATGACCATCGCCGGCGTCGGCCCGCTGCTCGATCAGATCGCGGTCGACCAGGGCGTGCCGATCTCGGCTCTCGGCATCCTGGGCTCCGTGCCGCTGATCACCTGGGCGCTGTTCTCGCCGCTCGGGCACGCGCTGAGCCAGCGCATCGGTATGACGAACGCCGTCACCTGGGCGCTCGTGCTGCTGGCGCTCGGCACCGTCTGGCGCTCGCTGCCCGGCACGCCGGTGAACCTCTGGGCGGGAACCGCCCTCATCGGCATCGGCCTGGCGATCTCGAACGTGCTCATGCCGGCGATCATCCGCCGCGACTTCCCGCGCCGCACCGCCCTCGTCATGGGGGTCTACACCTCGCTGCTCAGCGGCATGTCGTCGGTGGTCGCGGGCACCGCTGTACCGATCTCGCACATCCAGGGCGCCGACGGCCCCTGGGGGTGGGCCGTCGCCCTCATGCTCACCGGCGTCCCCCTGCTGCCCGCCCTGCTCGTCTGGCTGTGGGCCTACGGCCTGCGCGGCCAGCTGCACGGCGACGATCCGCTGAACAGCACCGCCTCCGTCGCGAGCGACGCCGCACTCCCGAACGGGCACGATCGCGTCGGCCGTCGCATCTGGGGCGACCGGCTCGCCTGGATGGTCTCCATCTACATGGGCACCCAGTCGACGATCTTCTACGTCGTCTCGACCTGGTTCGTGCCGTACCGCGTGGCAGGCGGTGTCGCCCCGGTCTCCGCGGGCCTCGAGCTCATGCAGTACATGCTCTTCGGCATCGCCGGGTCGATGCTCGTCCCCATCCTGATGCGCGGGCGCGTGAACACGGCGCTGCCGGCCCTCATGGGCATCGGCAACGTGCTGGTCGTGCTCGGGATCGTCTACGCGCCGGCGCTCACCGCGGTCTGGGTCGTCGTCGGCGGCGCCGTCTCGGGCGCGGCCCTCACCGTCGCGCTCATGCTCATCGCGCAGCGGGCGCGCACCCATGCGCAGTCGACGGCGCTCTCGGGCATGGCGCAGTCCATCGGCTACACGATCGCGGCCTTCGGGCCGATCACCTTCGGCTGGCTCCAAGGAGCGACCGGCAGCTGGACCGTCCCGTTCATCGTGGTGTGGATCGCGGGCACCGCGCAGACCATCGCCGGCTGGATCTCCGGGCAGCCGCGCTACGTCCTGGAGCCATGGGTTCGTCGCCCCGCGGCGGATCGCACCGGCCCGCCGTCGAAATCTCAATAGGCTGCCTCTGTGACTGCTGCATCGACCGACCCCGGCCAGGCCGACCGACTCGCCGCGAGGCGGCGGATGATGCGCCGCAGGCGCCGCACCGCCGCCGGTCTGCTCGTGATCGTGCTCGCCGCGGCGGGCTACACGACGGCCTGCGCCCTCGCGCCGCTGCCCGACCCGACCGTCGAGCTCACCGCGCCGACCGAGCGCGAGATGGTCGCCGACACCGCCGACGCGCAGGCCGCGGTCGACAGCCGCGAACTGCCGACCGCGATCGGCTGGGCCGACGGCACCGAGGTGTTCACGAACGATCACAACTCGTATTCGCTCGGCAGCGTGACGAAGCTCATCACGATCCTCATCTGCATGGAGGCCGAGCCGCTCGAGCCCGGCAGCGACGGCCGCACCTACGTCTGGACGCAGGAGGATCGCGATCTGCAGGATTACTACCTCTCCCTCGAGGGCGTGGCGTATCCGATCCCCGTCGGCACCAGGATCACGCAGCGGCAGATGCTCGAGTTCATCTTCCTGCCCTCGTCCAACGACTACGCGCACGCCTACGCCATGATGACCTTCGGCGACCTCGATGCCTTCGAGGCGGCGGCGCAGGAGTTCCTGCAGAAGCACGAGCTCACCGAGACCACCATCGTCGAGCCGACCGGGATGGACTCCGAGAACGCGTCGAGCCCCGGCGATCTCGTGCGGGTCGCCCGCCTCGCGCTCCAGAATCCCACGATTCGCGAGTTCAACGGCATGCAATACGCCGATATGCCGTGGGGCGTCGGTCGCATCGAGAACACGAACCCGCTGCTGGGCAAGATGCCCGGCATCATCGGCGTGAAGACCGGCATGCTCTCCACCGTCGGCTACAACCTCATCGCCGCGCAGGAGATCAGCCCCTTCGATCGCGAGGTCATCAGCATCTCGGTGACCATGGCCCGCCCGTCGAAGGATGAACGGGCGCGCTCGGGCGAGTCCATGCTGCTCGACATGCAGAGCCTCCCGGCGAAGCAGAACGTGATCGCCGACGGCGAGACGCTCGGCACGATCACGACCATCACGGGCCAGGAGATCCCCATCGTCACAGCCGGCAGCGCCGACACCGTGATGCTCCCCGGCGAGAAGACGACCGTGACGCTCGCGCTGGACACCGGGGAGCTCGTCCGCGGCGCGCGCGGCACCGAGGTCGCCGGGCGCATCGTCGTGGCCACGCCGAGCGGCGAGGCCACGGTGCCGGTGGTGGCGACCGAGGAGATAGCTGAACCCGACCTGTGGTGGCGTCTCACCCACCCTGCGCAAGTCTTCGGGTGGGCATAGTCTGGAGGTGTTCGGCACCACCTACCACCCGAGGAGGATCCATGACAATCCGCATCGCTATCAATGGTTTCGGGAGGATCGGTCGTGGTGTGCTCCGGGCGATGGTGGAACGGCGCTCCGATCTCGAACTCGTCGCCGTGAACGATCTCACCGAGGATCACGCTCTCGCCCAGCTCTACAACTTCGACTCCGTCTACGGCCGCATCGCGCCGCGCCTGGCGGCCGAGGATGACGAGCTCGTGATCGATGAGCACCGTATCCGCGTGCTGAGCGAACGCGACCCCGAGCAGCTTCCGTGGAAGGAGCTCGAGATCGACATCGTGCTCGAATCGACGGGCCGGTTCGCCTCGCACGAGGCGGCGTCGGCGCATCTTCGCGCGGGCGCCGGCCGGGTGCTCGTGAGCGCTCCGTGCGCGGGCGCCGACGTGACGCTCGTGCGCGGGGTGAACGACGACGCCTTCGACCCGGCGAAGCACCGCGTGCTCTCCAGCGCCTCGTGCACCACGAACGCGCTCGCACCGCTTGCGAAGGTGCTGCACGAGCTCGCCGGCATCGAGGCCGGGTTCATGACGACGGTGCACGCGTACACGCAGGATCAGCAGCTGCTCGACGGCCCGCACCGCGATCCGCGCCGCGCGCTCGCCGCCGCGGTGAACGTCGTTCCGACCGTCACGGGCGCGGCCCGCGCGATCGGCGAAGTGCTCCCCGAGCTCAGCGGTCGACTCGACGGCGGATCGCTGCGCGTTCCCGTGCCGGTCGGATCGATCGTCGAGTTGAACGCCCGCGTCGCCCGCGCGGTGAGCGTCGAGAAGCTCCACGAGCGCTACGCCTCGGTCGCCGAGGGCGAGCTCGCGGGGATCCTCGAATTCTCCACCGATCCGCTCGTCTCGCACGACATCGTCGGAAACCCCGCATCGTCGATCTTCGACTCCGGCCTCACCCGGGTGCTCGACACCCAGGTGCAGGTGTGGTCGTGGTACGACAACGAATGGGGCTTCTCGAATCGCGTCGTCGAGACGATGGAGGCCATCGGCGCCGCCTGAGCCGCGCACGGGCGCTTCGGTGCCCGCGGTGCGCCGGGAGGTTCGGCGCCCGGCGACGCTACTCCGTTTTCGCCGCGTGAGCCGGCGCCGCGGCGTCGGCGGAGATCTCGACGTAGGAGATGTGGTGCACGAGGATGCGCTCGGGCTGCCCGGCGAAGGCCCGTTCGCGCTCCTCCGATGCGTTGTAGGGGCCCATCAGGCGCTCGAACTCCGCACGGTCGCCCGGGGCGCTCACCGCCCACACGAACTCATCGGTCTCGCGCAGGCCGTAGGCGAACTCGATGTTGAAGCCGTACTCCGTGCGCAGCTTCGGGAAGTGCTCCTCCCACCACGCGACGAAGTCGTCGAATGCTCCGGGGGCCAGCTCGTAGCGGCGGATCTGCACGGTCTTCATGGGAGCCTCTTCTCTCGGATCGGCTGCGGAGCCGCCTCACCGCAATTCTAGGCGCGCGGATCCGCCCCTCCACCGCGGAGGCCTTCCGCTTGCGGATGAGGCGCCCCCCGGCTGCTATCCGAGCCCCCACCGCTTTCCGAGGATGTCGAGTCCCTGCGCGAAGATGTCGTGCGCGGCGTACCAGTCGTGCCCGGTGTCGGCGGCGAGGCGCTGCACTTCGATCCCCGCCGAGCGCGCCGCATCGGCGAGCTGGTCCGAGTACGCGCCGTAGCGGTCGTCGGTCTTCCCGACGCCGAGCAGCAGCAGCGAGTTCGCGTACGGCCCGTGCGCCCGCATGATGGTGATCGGCTGCGCGGCATCGTAGGCGGCCTGGTTCCCCGCGAATCCGTCGGCCACGGTGTCGGCCTCCTCGTGCAGCAGCGGGCCGAGCTGCGTCCCTGTGGTGATCCCCGATCCGAAGATCTGCGGGAACCCCGTCACGAACTGCACCGTGCAGGTGGCGCCCTGCGAGAAGCCCTGCAGCGCCCACATCTCGGGGTCGCTGCCCACGCGATAGTTCGCGCGCACCCAGTTCGGCACATCCTGGGTGAGGTACGTCTGCACGTTGCCGTGCGCCTGCGAGTCGATGCACAGCGGGTTCGTGCTCGGATCGCCGAGCTGGTCGACGGCGACGGCGATCGGGGCAAGCCCGCGGTGCGAGGTGGCGTAGTCGTCGAGCACCTGATTCAACCGCCCCATCGCGAAGTTCTCGCCGGGCGAGCCGGGCTGCCCAGACATGATGAAGATCACCGGCAGCACCGGCGGGTCGTCGACGAGGGCGGCAGGCGGCAGCCAGACCTGCGCCGGCCGCGCGTCGAAACCGGAGATCGTCGCGGGAATCGCGACCTCGCCGATCTCGCCGTGCTTCGGCATGCCCGCCGGCGGCTTCCAGTCGTTCGCGTAGTCGGGCATTGCGGCGACGACCTCGCCGCGCTCACCCGTGCGGATCGAGGACAACGGCGACACCTGCGTCCCGCCGAAGAGCTGATCGAGCGTGTGGTACGCCCCGAAGTCGGCGTTGATCCCCGCGGCGGGGGCGAGCAGCAGCACCGGGATCGCGAGGATCGCGAGGATCTTGCGCCACCACTTCGACGCGAAGAGGTTCGCGATGGCGAGGCCGACCCCGGCGAAGGCGGCGATGGTCCAGAGCCGGGCCGTATCGGAGAGGTCCACCCCGAACACGTCCTGCACGTTCACGACCCACCAGAAGATGAGCGCGCCGATCCCCGCGCCGAGCACCGCACCGAGCACCGAGAGGAGCACGCGCCGCATCGTCGAACGGATGAGCAGCAGGATCGCGACGACTGCCGCTGCGAGCGCGAGCACGAGCACGGTGGCGTGGTCCATCAGCGGAAGACGCAGCAGCCAATCCATGTACGCCCTCTTTCGGTGTCGGATACCGTCGGCTCTATCTTTTCGCGAGCTTCTCGTGAGATCGCTGCGCGCTCGCCGTGAGCCGCCTGAGACCATGGCGCAGATCCGCCCGGGGCTCCTATTGTGAATTCGTGAAGGTATTGGGGATCGTGCGACGCACGCCGTTCACGCTCGTACTACTGGTCGCCCTCGTGCTGCTGGTGGTGATCACCGACGCGCACATCTTCCCGATCACGCGCTTGTCGTGGCTCGACTCCGTCGCGACCGGCCTGCCGGCGTTTCAGCACGGACACTGGTGGTCGCTCGCCACCTCGCCGTGGTTCGTCGTCTATCCGGTGAGCTTCTTCCTCACCATGCCGGTGGTGATCGGCGCGGTCGGCTGGGCCGAGTGGCGCTTCGGCACCTGGCGCTGCGTCGCGCTCTTCTTCGCCGGGCACATCGTGGGCTCGCTCGGAGCCGCCGCCGCGCTCGCGCTCGCATCCATGCAGCACGGTTGGCACTGGGCGGTGACGCTCTCGCACGCCGTGGGCGCCGGGCCGGCCTCCGGCGCGCTCACCTGCCTCATCTTCGCGATCGCCACGCTGCCCTCGCCGTGGCGCCTGCGCGCCCGCATCGCGGTCACCGCGTGGGCGGGCATCAGTCTCGTCTACCTCGGGCACCTCTCGCATGTGCAGTTCGCCCTGGTCACGGCGATCGCTCTCGTCGTGAGCGGGTCGCTCCCCGCGTTCCGTCACCCCGCGGGTCGGCCGACGATCCGCGAGTGGCGACTGATCGCCTTCTCCTGGCTCATCATCATCTGCGTCGTCGAGGTGTTCAATCTCATCCCGTTCGACGGCCCGATCGGCGACAATCATCCGTTCCTCCCCGTGGTGGGAGTGATCATCGACGTGGTCGTCGTCGCGATCGTCGCGGGCGGGGTGCGGATCGGCATTCGCGTGGCCTGGCTCGCCGCGCTCGCGCTCGCGGCGGGCATCGTCGTCGGCGCCGTGCTCGGCGCGGCCTCGATCCGCTGGCTCATGTCGATCGGGTTCATTCGGGATCCGGAGGAGATCACGAGCGTGATGATCCCCTCCATCGTGCTCTGGTCGGTGCAGCTGGTGATTCTGCTGCTGGGCCGCGGCGCCTTCCATGTGCGTCTGCGTCGCAATAGACGCGGCTTCGAAGCCCATGCGCTCACGCGGGATCGCGCACTGGCGCGACTGCGCCGGATCGGCGGCGACAACATCTCGTGGATGCTCGGTTGGGAGGACAATCAGCGCATCGCCGTGGGCTCGGGGGTGATCGGCTTCCAGACGCATGCCGGCGTCGCGATCGCCCTCGGCGACCCGATCGTTCCCCCCGCGGAGCTCGGTCGCGCACTCACGAGCTTCGCGAACATCTCCGAGCACGCCGGCTACACGCCGTGCGTGTTCTCTGCCGGGTCGGCGACCGCCGCCGCGCGCCCGTCCGGTTGGCGGCAGGTCGTCGTCGCGGACGAGAAGATCGTGGATCTGCCCGGCATGGCCTTCACCGGGAAGCGCTGGAACTCCGTGCGCACCTCGTTGAATCGCGCCAAGCGCGAAGGCATCGAATTTCGCATGTGCACGCTGAGCGAGGAACCGTGGAGCGTGCTCTCCCAGGTGCGCGCGATCTCCGAGCAGTGGGCGGGTGACCGCGGACTGCCTGAGATGGGGTTCACGCTGGGGACCGTGACCGAGGCGCTCGACCCCGAGACCCGGGTCGGCCTCGCGGTGGATGCGGAGGGGTCGCTCCACGGCATCACCTCGTGGTTGCCGGTCTACGGCCCCGGCGGCGCGGTTCGCGGCTGGACGCTCGACCTCATGCGCCGGCGCGAGGACGGCTTCGGTCCGGTGATGGAGTTTCTCATCGGCGCATCCGCTCTGCATTTCGCCGAGCAGGGCGCCGAGTTCATCTCGCTGTCGGGCGTGCCGCTGGTGCGTCCTGCCGAGGCGGAGGCCGGCCCGGTCGAGCGCGTGCTCGACCGCCTGGGCGAGCTGATCGAACCGCTCTACGGGTTCCGGTCGCTGCAGCAGTTCAAGCAGAAGTTCAATCCGCGCTCCGAGCCGCTCTACCTGCTGTACCGGGATGAGGGCGATCTGCCGCGCATCGCGCTGGCGCTGACCCGCGCCTACCTGCCCGACTCCAGCCTGCGCGACCTCGTCACCTCGGCGACGAGGGGCTGATGAACGAGAAATGAGCTACCAGGCCTCCTGGGGATGAGGCGAGGCCTGGTAGCTCCGGGGCCGTCGTGATCGAGACTCACGGAACCGACTTGGGGGCGGGAACCGCGGACGATACGACGGGGCTGGATCCGCATCACTGCGGAAGCTCTGGTGTTCTCCTGGTGTTCGGCGCCCGGTACCGGGCGCGAGTTGTGTGCGTATGTATATAAAGATCGGAAGACGCCTCGATTATTACCGAAGCTTCGAACTTTTTTCATTCCCTCCGCATCGAGAAACGTCCACAATACAGACATGACCGACTCGCTCTCCGATGTTTCGAACGCGACCCTGCCGATCAGCCGCTCCGACAGTATGAGCGCAGGCAGGGCTCGGCGCCGCGCGCTTCCGCGCGGCGCACTCGCCGAACTCGGTTCGGGCAGCCGCGATCCGCTCGCCATCATCGATGCGCAGAACGCCGAGCGAGTGCCCGAACTGGTGCCGATCCGCACCGAACGGATGAGCGAGAGCCCGTTCGCGTTCTACCGCGGCACCGCCGCGATCATGGCGGCCGATCTGGCGAACGAACCGCACACCGGCATCCTGGTGCCGTCGTGCGGTGACGCGCATGTCGCCAACTTCGGGTTCTACGCCTCGCCTCAGCGCACGCTGATGTTCGATCTGAACGACTTCGACGAGGCCGCTTGGGCGCCCTGGGAGTGGGATCTCAAACGCCTCGTCGCGAGCCTCGTCATCGCGGGGCAGGGCACCTCGCGCGATGACGAGGTCGTGAAGAGCTCGGTGGTGACGGCGGTCGCGTCCTACGCGCTCGCGATGCGCGTCGTGTCGAAGGCGTCCCCGCTGCAGCGGTACTACACGCATTTCGAGGCGGCCGCGGGCACGGGTCGGATGGATCCGGAGTCGCGTCGCGTGCTCGACCGGGCCATTCGGCACGCGAAGAAGAACACCGAGCGGCGGGCCGCCCGAAAGCTCACCCGCACGGATGAGACCGGCCGGCTGCGCTTCATTCAGCAGCCGCCGACGATGGTCCCGGTCGCGCCGGAGCTCATGACGCTGCAGCTGGAGCTGGTGCGGCGCTATCTGGAGACCGCGGGGGCGGATATCAATCTGCACATGCAGCACTACATACCGGTCGATGCGAGCCGCCGCATCGTCGGGGTGGGCAGTGTGGGCACCCGGTGTGCGCTCACGCTCTTCCAGGACGGCGACGGCAACGCGTTCATTCTGCAGTCGAAGCAGGCAGGGCCCAGCGTGCTCGAGCAGTACGGCGGCATCGAGCAGCCCGTCGAGCTCAGCCGGCTCACGGCCGAGCGCGGGCAGGGCGGGCGCGTGGTCGCCATGCAGCGGATCCTGCAGGCCGTGAGCGATCCGTTCCTCGGTTCGCTGCAGTACTCCGGGTCCGAGCTCGGCGAGCTCGATCTCTACGTCAGGCAGTTCCGTGATATGAAGGGCGGGATCGACGTGGAGCCGCTCGATGACGAACCGTTCGTGACGTACGCGCGGGCCTGCGGGGTGACGCTCGCCCGGGCGCACGCCCAATCGCCGAACGCGGCTCAGGTGAGCGGCTATCTCGGCCGCGGCGCCCGCGCGGGCGAGGCGCTCCACACGTGGGCCGTCGCGTACGCCCGACGCTCGCGCGAGGACTACGAGCAGTTCGTCGCCCGTCCGCGCGCCTGACAGACGCGGGGTGCCGGCCCCTCGAGGACCCGGCACCCCGCGTCTTTCAGTTTCTCCTCGCGTCAGCCCCGGAGCTGCGACTTCCCACGGCCGCCGGAGTGCTTGCGCCGTGCCAGGAGGAGCAGGATCCCGCCGCCGAGCAGGCCACTGGTGAGGAGCCCGACCCCGAGCATGCTCCGCCCGCCGGTGACGACGAGACCGGGCTGATCGGTGAAGGTGTTCACGACGGTGATCGTGAGCGCCTGCAGCCGGTCGGGGGTTCCCGCGGTGACGGTGACACCGCGCTCGAAGCTGTCGTGATCGACGGTCGAGCTCGTTGCTCCGCCCGTGACGGTCTCGACTCCGAAGCAGGTGGTCCCGAGCGGGAGCGCTTGCGTGTCTCCGGTCTCGGTGGTGAGCTGCTTCGTCTGGCCGCCCTTGAGCTTCACGACGCCCGAGTACAGGGTGACGCGTTCAGCCGATCCACCCCCGACGGATTCTTCGATCTGGCAGGTGACCTGCACCTCGAACACCGTGTCCTTCGCGGCTTGCATCGCAGCCGCGTCGCCCGCGAGCTGCTTGGTGACCGCGATCGTGCCCGCCGAATAGTAGTTCGTCAGCGATGCGATGACCGTTCCGGATTCGCCCGTGGAGGGATCCCAGGGAATCAGCACGGTGACGGGGGCGGGCAGCGAATCCGGGTCGGCGCTGCCTGCTGCGGTCTCAGTGACGGTGCACTCGGCGCCGGCCGGGATCGGCGCGATCTCGTCCGAGGTGACCGAGGTCTGGCCGTTCACCTGCAGCGTGACGTCGCGCTCGAACACGGTGCTGCCGTTCAGCGTGCAGGTCACATTGAAGGCGAGCTGATCCTGAGCCGCGATCTCGGCGACGCCCGCGCCCTCGAGGAGCTTCGTGATCACGAGTGCACCAAAGCGCTGGATCACCCCGGCGTCGATCGTGAGATCCTGCGTGTTCTTGCCGAGAGCGAAGAGCGTCGTCATCCCGGTGGCCGGGTCCGCATCCGAATCCACGGCGGGGTCCGCCCCCGCGCCCTGCTGGGTGTACACGTATCCCGGGAGCGAGGAGATGTCGAAGGCGACCCGGTAGTTGCCGGAGGCGAGCTCCTCGAAGAGGTACTTGCCATCCGCGTCCGTCGTGGTGGTGCGGACGACCTCGTTCCCGTCGACGTCGATGCCCGTGAGGGTGACCGGGATGCCGGGGATGCCCGGCTCCCCCGCGTCCTGGATGCCGTTGGCGTTCAGGTCGTTCCACACGAAGTCGCCGATCTGCGAGGCGATCACCTGCGCGTCGCGACGCGCGGGGCCGACGCCCTGGCTGACGCCGTCGGCGCGCCCGGAGGTGATGTTGCGGTACACATCGCCGGAGTGGTTGCCGATCGGGGTCATTTGGATGTCGATCTGGAACGGGTCGCTCGGATCGAACGCGCCGGGCCGGGT
>JBDIAD010000016.1:0-10938 GCA_039812205.1 Leucobacter sp. | reverse complement strand
GCCGGGGTCACCGATTTCTCGCAGTACGCTGCGGTGCCCGGAACGCCCGATGACACGCTCTTCCCGGACATCTTCCTCGACTAGATGGCACGCGTGACTCACGGCGCCGGCCGATACGCGCCCAGCCCGTCGGGCGAACTGCACCTCGGGAATCTGCGCACCGCGCTGCTCGCGTGGCTCTTCGCGCGATCGACGGGGCGGCGGTTTCTCATGCGGATCGATGATCTCGACCGCGAGCGCGATGCCGGCAGCGCGGACGCGCAGCTCGGGGATCTGCGCTCCCTCGGCATCGACTGGGACGGCGAGCCGATGCGGCAGAGCGAGCGCGGGGGGCGCTATGCGGAGGCGGTCGCAGAACTCGTCGATCGCGATCTCGTCTACGAATGCACCTGCACACGCCGGGAGATCCTCGAGGCCCCGTCGGCCCCGCATGCCCCTCCGGGCGCGTATCCGGGCACCTGCCGCGACCGCACACCGGAGGAGCGCCGCGTCGCGCGCGAGGCCATCGCTCCCAGGCGCCCCGCGCTCCGCCTGCGCGTAGCCGAGGCCTCGCGCAGCATCGCCTTCACCGATCGCATCGGGGGTCGGATCATCGGCATCGTCGACGACTTCGTGCTCCAGCGGGGCGACGGTGCGGTCGCCTACAATCTCGCGACCGTGATCGACGATGCCGATTCGGGGGTGGATCAGGTCGTACGGGGGGACGATCTCGCCGCGTCCACGCCGCGTCAGATCCTCCTGCAGCGCCTCCTGGGGCTGCCCGCGCCCGAGTACGCGCACGTGCCTCTCGTGCTGAATGCGGCCGGGAAGCGGCTCGCGAAACGGGACGGCGCCGTCACCCTGCGCCGGCTCGCGGAACAGGGCCGCGGCCCGGAGGAAGTACTCTGGCTGCTCGCGCATTCACTGGGACTCGCACGCGAGGGCGAGCGGGTCACGACGGGGGATCTCTTGCACCGCTTCGATCCCGCCGCGCTTCCCCGACACCCGTGGGTATGGTCGGGCGATTAGCGCTCGCCCAGCTGCAAACGCAGCTCGGCCACCCTCACCGCGGCCTCCCGCAGTCGTGAACGGGGGATCTCCCCGGATTCGACGCTTGCCGCGAGGGCATCGATCACGCTCGAGAGCGTCCCGGGATCCGCTCCCTGCACGAACAGGAGGAGATCGTTGCCCGAGGCGAGCGCCCGGACGGAGATCTCCGAGAGATCCGTGTATTCGGGGTCGCCGCTGCCCAGCAGCATGCCGAGATCGTCGGTCACCGCCACACCGGTGAAGCCGAGCTCGCCCCGCGCCACATCATGCCAGTACGGCGAGAGACTCGCGGGAAGCGGATCGATCGCGGGGTAGGCGAGGTGCCCGAACATGAGGATCTGCGCGCCGCTCTCGATCCCGGCCGCGAACGGCAGCGCATCATTCTCGAGCCACTCCTCGCGGACTCGATCGCTCCGAGGAATCGAGGAATGCGAGTCGCCGGTGCTCGCGCCGTGACCCGGGAAGTGCTTGAGCGTCGACGCCACCAGCCCGTGTTCGGCCCGCACCGCGGAGCTCACTCGGGCCGAGACGTCTCGGGGGCGCTCGCCGAGGGTGCGCCAATAGATGTACGCGTTCGGATCGTTCCCGAGATCGGCGACGATGCCGAAGTTCACGTTGACTCCGACGTCGAGCAGCAGCCGACCGCGGCGCGCGAAGGCCGCCTCGGTATCGAGCGCGGGCAGACTCCGGAGCTCATTCGCGCCCGGCGCGTCGTCCCAGGGCAGACGGGTCACCTCGCCGCCCTCCTCATCGATGGCGACGAGGCGCGGAAGCTCGGGGTCGGCTCCGCGCAGGGCGGAGGTGATGGCGCTCAGCTCTTCGGGGGTTCCGGGAATATTTCCGCCCATGAGCAGGAAGCCGCCCGATCCGTGATCGTTCACGAAGGCCTCGAGCGCCGCGGGATCGGTGCCCGGGATCGTGCTCATCGTGATGCTGCCGACCTGCGCCCGGAGCGGGAGCGAGTCGACGTACTCCTCCGCGCGTTGCGTGCGGAGCTCCTCAGGGGAGAGCGTCGGCGTCGTGGGCGACACGGGTTCGCTCGGGGCCGGTTCCGGCACCCGGGACCCCGACTCCGGGGCGCAACCGATGATCAGCAGTCCGCAGAGCGCGAGCCCGAGCAGCGCGCTGCCGCGCGCGAACCGCATCGTGCCTACTTCTTCAGCGCCTTCACGACTCGCGCGAGGGCGCGGCCCGCAACGCAGACGAAGGGGATGCCCACCGCGATCAGCGAGACGAGGTTCGGCTCGAAACGGGTGTAGCCGTCGCGCGTCACATACGCCCCCATGGGGACGCTGAAGCCGGCGGTCGATCCGCCGTCCTCCTCCGCGCCGGAATCGTGCCGCGAACCGAAGGATCCGTAACTCGTGAGCGCGATCGGAACGATCGTGGTGCCACCCATCTCGATGGGCTCACCCTGTGCGATTGCTTTCTTCGTGGCTGCCATGGGCTCAGCCTACCTTTCCGTGCTGTCAGCGCGACCGGGGGATCCCAGGATCGGCCTCTTGGCACGGACTCCGTCGCCCGAGGAGACCCCCTTGATGCGGCGGATCACCCACGGCGCCAGATGATCCTTCGCCCAGGCGACGTCGTCGTGACGGGCGGCGCGCCAGCTCTTGAGCGGCAGCTCCTCGGGTTCCGAGGGCCGGAGCGAGTGCGGAACGCCGAGGGCGTCGAGCGCGGCTCGCGCGATCGTGTGATGCCCCAGGGCGTTCAGGTGCAGGCGGTCCTCCGACCAGTAGCGGCTGTCCTGCAATTCCTCGAGCGCCCACTGATCCACGACCACGAGATCGTGGCGCTGCGCAACCTTTCGGACGTTCTCGTTGTAGATCGCGACCTTCCCCCGAATCGCGCGGAACACGGGCTGGAAGGCGGTATCGATCCCGGTGAACACCAGCACGGTGGCGCCGGTCATCCGGAGCTTCCGCACGATGCCGTCGAGCTGCATCGCGACCACATCGGGATCGCTGCCCGGGCGGATCACGTCATTCCCGCCGGCGCAGATGCTCACGAGGTCGGGGCGCAGCCGCAGCGCGGGAGCCAGCTGCTCATCGCCGATCTGGGCGATGAGCTTGCCCCGCACCGCGAGATTGGCGTAAGCGAAATCGTCGTCGAAGGTGCTGAGCGCCTCTGCGAAGCGATCCGCCCAGCCCCGCAGCCCGCCCGGGCTCCGGGGATCGGGATCTCCCACGCCCTCCGTGAACGAGTCGCCCATCGCCACGTAGCGCGACCACGGAAGTTCGGTCGACGGCTCGTGCACGATCGGCTCCTCTCATGGAATATGGACGCTCGCAGGGCTAGTCTATGTCTCTGTGATCGAACCGGAACGTGACCTCCACCTCCCGGGAACGAGCGCCGCCGACGCCCTGCCGCCCGCGTATCCGGAGCGCGCGGCACGCGGAACGGCGACCACCCTGCGCGCCTGGCAGGAAGAGGCGATCGCCCGTTATCTCGAGCGGGATCCGCGCGACTTCCTGGTCTCGGCGACGCCGGGCGCCGGAAAGACCACCTTCGCGCTCCGGCTCGCCGCCATCCTGCGCGCCTCGGGGCGCGTGTCCCAGATCATCGTGGTCGCTCCCACCGAGCACCTGAAGACGCAGTGGGCCGATGCCGCCGCCCGCGCGGGCATCCGGCTCGACCCGAGGTACGCGAACGGCGACGGCCTGGCGTACGGCCGCCACTTCCACGGGGTCGTCGTCACGTACGCGCAGATCGCGATGAAGCCGGTGCAGCACCGACTGCTCACGGAGATGCGCGAGACGCTCGTGATCCTGGACGAGGTGCATCACGGCGGCGACGCCCTCAGCTGGGGCGAGGCGATCCGCGAGGCGTACGGCACCGCGACCCGGCGGCTGCTGCTGACCGGAACCCCGTTCCGCAGCGACGACGCGACGATCCCGTTCGTCGAATACGCGCCCCAGAACGATGGAAGCCGCGTCTCCGTCACCGACTTCGATTACGGGTACGGACGGGCGCTCGCCGATGGGGTCGTGCGCCCGGTGATCTTCATGGTCTACGCCGGCCGCATGCGATGGCAGACCTCGGCCGGCGAGGAGATGCAGGCTCGCCTGGGGGAGGGCAACACCAAGGACATCACGGCTCAGGCCTGGCGAACCGCGCTCGACCCGGCAGGGGAGTGGATCTCCCAGGTGCTGCGAGCGGCGGATCGCCGCCTCACCGAGGTGCGCAATCACCTGCCCGACGCGGGCGGCCTGGTGATCGCGACGGATCATGCCGCGGCGCGCGCCTATGCGTTGATTCTGCAGGGGATCACGGGGGAGGAGCCGGCGCTCGTGCTGTCCGACGACGCAGGGGCGAGCGCGCGCATCGAGAAGTTCTCGGGGAGCACCGAGCGATGGATGGTCGCCGTGCGCATGGTGTCCGAGGGGGTCGATGTGCCGCGCTTGGCGGTGGGCGTCTATGCCACGAGCTCATCGACGCCGCTCTTCTTCGCCCAGGCCATCGGCCGCTTCGTCCGCAGCCGGCGCCGGGGCGAGGTCGCCTCGGTGTTCATCCCCAATGTGCCATCGCTCATGCAGCTCGCCGCGGAGCTCGAGAAGGAGCGCGGTCATGTGCTGGAGGGGCCGGGCAGTGCGGAGGAGATGTGGGACGCGGAAGCGGCGGAACTCGCCGCCGCGGAGCGCGAAGACCGAGCCTCGGATGAGCTGGCGGCCGAGTTCGTCTACCAGGCGCTCGAATCGGATGCGAATTTCGACCGCGCGCTCTTCGACGGGGCGGAGTTCGGCGGGTACGCCGAGGTGGGAAGCGAGGAGGAGCTCGACTTCCTCGGACTTCCCGGCTTGCTCGAGCCCCACGAGGTTCGCTCGCTGCTGCAGGCCAGGCAGGCGAGGCAGGCCAAGCGGAGCGCGCGGCGCCAGGGGCTCGAGGAGGCGCTCGCCGAGCGCGCCGAGGCCCCGGAAGCCCTGCATCGCACGCTCGGCGAGCAGCGGCGCCTGCTGAACAGCATGGTGGGCATGTACGCGCGAGTGTCGGGGGAGCCCCACGGCATGGTGCACGCCGAGCTGCGGCGCGTGTGCGGCGGCCCGGCGGTCGCGCACGCGAGCGTGACGCAGCTGCAGCAGCGCATCAACCTGCTCAGGAAGCGTCTCGGGAGCTGAACCTCGGCGATCGCACCGAGAAACCCGCTTCCCGAAAATCGAAAAGGCAGGATCTGAGAGACCCTGCCTTTTCCTTCTGTGCGCGGAGGGGGACTTGAACCCCCACGCCCTAATACGGGCACTAGCACCTCAAGCTAGCGCGTCTGCCATTCCGCCACCCGCGCGCATCTGCCGTCATGACTTCCTGACGACCACGGAATAACCTAGCACGAATTCGAGTCCGCGCACGAATCGCGCCGCACCGAAATTCGGCGGTCGTCCGAATTCGGCGAATTCTCGATGCGCGGCGCGGAATGTCGGCGGAACTGACTACGCTGATCCCATGACCGCAGAACTGTCCGAAACCGCCCGCATCGCCCGAGATCTCATCCGTTTCGACACCTCGAATCGGGGCAACGGCGACGCGAACCCCGAAGCCGAGGCCGCCGCGTACGTCGCCGACTATCTGCGCGAACTCGGGCTCGACCCGCAGATCTACGAGTCGGCGCCGGGCCGGGCGACCGTGGTGGCCCGCGTCTCGGGAAGCGACCCCGAGCTTCCCGCGCTCGTGCTGCACGGGCACCTCGACGTCGTGCCGGCCGACGCGTCGACCTGGTCGGTCGATCCCTTTGAGGGCGTGGTGAAGGACGGCATGCTGTGGGGGCGCGGCGCGGTCGATATGAAAGACATGGACGCGATGATGCTCAGCTCCGTCGCCGAGCTCATCCGCGCCGGCGAAAAGCCCCGTCGAGACGTGATCCTGGTGTTCTTCGCGGACGAGGAGAACGGCGGCACCTACGGCTCGGTGTGGATGGTCGAGAACCACCCGGAGGTGTTCGCCGGCGCGCGGACCGCCGTGAGCGAGGTCGGCGGTTACTCCATCGACATCGACGGTACTCGCGCGTACCTCATCCAGACCGGCGAGAAGGCCATGGACTGGATCAAGATCCGTGCGCGCGGCGGCGCGGCGCACGGATCGCGCGTGTGGCACGACAACGCCGTGACGAAGCTCGCCGAGGCGGTCGCAGCGATCGGCCGTCACGAATGGCCGGTGACGCTGTGCGACACGACTCGCGAGCTGGTCGACGAGATCGCGAAGATCTTCGGGGAGACCCCGCAGGAGATCGATGCGGAGCAGTTGATCGTGCGACTCGGCCCGGCCGGTGGATTCATCCAGGCGAGCCTGCGCAGCACGAGCAATCCCACCGTGCTGCACGCCGGCTACAAGCACAACGTCATCCCCGAGACCGCCGAGGCGCTCATCGACGTGCGCGCCATGCCCGATCACCAGGCGACGATCCTTCAGGAGATCCAGCAGATCGTCGGCGACGAGATCGAGATCGAATCGATGAACAGCCATCCGGGCCTCGAGGTGCCGTTCAGCGGCGAGATCGTCGATGCGATGATGGCGAGCCTCGGCCGGCACGATCCGGAGGCACGCGTGCTTCCCTATCTGCTCTCGGGCGGTACCGACAACAAGGCGCTGTCGCGGCTGGGCATCACGGGGTACGGCTTCGCGCCGCTGCGTCTGCCCGCCGAGCTCGACTTCCCGGGGATGTTCCACGGCATCGACGAGCGCGTGCCGCTCGACGCCCTCGACTTCGGCCACCAGGTGCTGCTCGACTTCCTCCGCACGTATTAACGACCACCGGGAGCGCGCTAGTCTATTCGGTGGCCGATGCGCCGGAAGGGTGAGGTGATTCGATGGACTGGTTCGATGCCGTCGTGCTCGGACTGATTCAGGGGCTCACCGAATTCCTCCCGGTTTCGTCGAGCGCCCACCTGAGGATCGCCGGCGAGCTCATGGGAATCGGGGACACCGGGGCCGCATTCACCGCGATCACGCAGTTGGGCACCGAAGCGGCGGTGGTCGTGTTCTTCTGGCGAGACATCAAGCGGATCGTCTCCCGCTGGTTCGGCTCCCTGTTCAAAACGGTTCCCCGGAACGATCCCGACGCCCGCATGGGCTGGTGGATCATCCTCGGCAGCATCCCGATCGTGGTGCTCGGGCTGCTGTTCGAAAACCAGATCGACAGCGTACTGCGCTCTCTCTGGTTCGTGGCGGTCGCGCTGATCGTCTTCGGTGTTCTGCTGGGGGTCGCGGATCGGATCGCGACGCAGCGACGAGAGCTCGCCGACCTCACGGGGAGGCACGCGATCCTCTACGGGTTCGCCCAGGCGCTCGCGCTGATCCCCGGCGTCTCGCGCTCCGGCGGAACGATCACCGCGGGGCTGCTCATGGGCTACACGCGGACGGCGGCGGCCAGATACTCGTTCCTGCTCGCGATCCCGGCGGTCATCGGATCGGGCGGGTACAAGCTCGTGAAGGCCCTTCGAGACGGCTCCCCGGAGGTCGGTCTGGGCCACACTGCGATCGCGACGGTCGTGGCCTTCATCGTCGCGCTCGTGGTCATCGGCCTGTTCATGCGCTACATCTCGCGGGGAAGCTTCATGCCCTTCGTCGTGTATCGCGTGCTGCTCGGGCTCGCCATCATCATCCTGCTGCTCACCAACACGATTCAGGCCGACGGCACCGCGGTGGCGATGTGCAGCGAAGTATGCGGAGGAAGACTATGAGGACCTGGACCGAGCCGCGAGTTCCGAACCTTCCGGGGGAGGGAGCCGCTCCGAGGCTGTACAACACCGCGAGCGGACGGCTGGAGCATCCGCCCATTCCGGCGCAGCGGGCCTCGCTCTACGTCTGCGGCATCACCCCGTACGATGCGACCCATCTCGGGCACGCCGCGACCTATCTCGCCTTCGACATCATGCAGCGCGCATGGATGGACGCCGGAATCGAGGTGACGTACGCGCAGAACATCACCGATGTCGACGATCCGCTGCTCGAACGCGCGAACGCCACGGGCGTCTCCTGGGAAGCGCTCGCCGAGGATCAGGTCGCGCTCTTCCGCAGCGACATGCATCGCCTCGGCATGCTGCCGCCGGCGCACTACACCGCGGTCACCGAGCGCATCGACGCCATCGCCGAGGCCGTCGAGCGGCTACGGACCATCGGACTCGCGTACGAGGTTCCCACCGACGACGCACTGCCCGAGGCCGGTGCAGACCTGTACTTCGATACTCAGGGCGCGCAGCGCGAGTCGCAGTGGAGGCTGGGGGACGTGGCGCCCTACGACCGCTCGCTGATGGAACTGCTCAGTGCGGAACGGGGCGGGGATCCGGCGCGCGCGGGAAAGCGCGATCCGCTCGACCCGCTCCTGTGGAGAGCCGCCCGCCAGGGAGAGCCGAGCTGGCAGAGCCCGGTGGGTCTGGGGCGTCCCGGCTGGCACATCGAGTGCTCGGTCATCGCCACCGAGGCGCTCGGACAGACCTTCACCGTGCAGGGCGGGGGCGGAGATCTCGTCTTCCCGCATCACGAGTTCACGGCGGCGCATTCCACGGCGCTCAGCGGCACCCCGCTGGCTCACGCCTACTGTCATGTCGGACTCGTCTCGTACGACGGCCACAAGATGTCCAAGTCGCGCGGCAATCTCGTGCTCGTCTCGAAGCTGCTCGATGCGGGCATCGAGCCCGCCGCCGTGCGACTGGGGATCCTCGCGCATCACTACCGCGAGGAGTGGGAGTGGTTCGACGCCGACCTCGAGACCGCGGGGCGCCGGCTTCAAGCCTGGCGCGACGGACTCCTGCGGCGCGGCGACGCCCCGGCTTCGGCGACCGCGCTCCTGCAGCAACTGCGCCACGCCCTCGCGAACGACCTCGATACCCCGGTCATGCTGGCCGCCCTCGACGCCGCCCTCGATCGTGGAGTGGACGATCCAGGACTCGTTGCCGATGCCGTGCTCGCACTCCTCGGAGTCGCGCTCGTCGACGAAGCGCCCGAGCCGGCCTAGGCTCCGCCGAGCGGCTCGTCAGGCTCCGCCGCATCGTCTCCCGGGTCGGAATCGGGATCGCGCGGCGGCCTCGATCCCTCATCCGAGGCGTCCGCAGCGCCCGGATCCTCCTCCGGGGTGAAATCGGGGATATCCATCTCAGGCTCCGCGCCCGAGAAGCCGACGCCGAGGAACTTCTCGAACTCGTAGGCGATGGCGTCCCCTGTGGCCTCGGGAGCAGAGGTGGCGTCTCGCGCCTCCTCCAGAGCCTGGATGTAGCGCGCCATGTCCTCATCGGTCGCCGCGATCCGGTCGATATTGGCTTCCCACTCGTTCGCTTCGGACAGCAGCTCGCCGCTCGGAATGATGACGTCGAGCAGTTCTTCGAGCTTATCGAGGATCGCGAGCGTGGCCTTCGGCGAGGGAACGCTGTGCACGTAGTGGGGGATCTGCGCCCACATCGTGAGGACGGGGATCTGCGCCTCGAGGAGCGCGAGTTCGATGATCGTCGTGATGCCTGCGGGCCCCTCGTAGCTGCTTCGCACCGCACCGGTGCTGGCCCGAAGCGCGGGATCCTCGCTGGAGAGCGAGACAAGAATCGGACGCGAATGCGGGGCGTCCGAGAACAGCGAGCCCAGCAGGATCACCTGGTCGATGCGCCAGCTCAGCACGATGTCGACGATCTCGTCGGCGAACGCCACCCAGTCGCGGGCCGGTTCGACCCCCGCGAGCAGATAGATCTCGGTGACCCGGGATCCGTCGATGCGACGAATCGTGTCCTCCGAGAACCCCACGGCCTGCCCCGGCCGTTCGACATGGCCGTACAAGCGGGTCTCGGGCCAGTCCAGCACGCGACGGCCGTCATCGTCGAAGCTCACCTTGGGCCGGTGCACCTGATAGTCGACGAAGCCGTCGGCGCCGATCGTGTGCAGCACCTCGGCGTCGGTGAGATCGGCGAAATGCTGCAGCACGGTCGTCGTGGCGGAGCCGGCATCGCTCCACCCTTCGAAAGCGGCAATGAGGATGCGCGAGCGAGAATCGTTCGTCATCTTGCCATTCATCACTCCAGGATAGCCCGCGGTCGTGTCCGCCGCAGTGGCGACTTCCCCTAGGGTGGTGGACATGTCGTCTGCTGGGCTTCGGGCCGTGCTCTGGGATCTGGACGGAACCATTCTCGACAGCGATCCGCTTTGGGGCAGGGCCGAGGCGGAGATGCTCGAGCGCTTCGGAATCGAGTACACGGATCAGATCCGCGACATGCTCATCGGCTCCGGGCTGTGGGAGGCCGCGGAGCGCTTCCAGGAGCTGGGCGTGCGCATGAGCGCCGACGAGATCGTCGCCGAATGGGTCGCGAGCGTCGGCCCGGCGATCGGCAGGGGCGAGGCCCACTGGCGGCCGGGTGCGCGCGAGCTGATCGAATCGCTGAGGTTCGCGCGGATTCCGTGCGCCATGGTGACGATGTCGGTGCGCTCGCTCGCGGATCGCGTCGCGGAGTTGCTTCCCGCCGGCTCGTTCGAGGTGATCGTGGCCGGTGACGAGGTCACGCGGCCCAAGCCCCACCCGGAGCCCTATCTGCGTGCTGCCGATGCCCTCGGGGTGCCGATCGAGCAGTGCCTCGCGATCGAGGATTCGCCGACGGGGCTGCGGTCGGCGCGCTCATCGGGGGCCGTGGCCATCGGCGTGCCCAATATGCTCCCGCTCGACACGAGCCCCGCGCACGAACTGTGGCCGAGCCTTCGGAGCCTCGACGCCGGAGCGGTTCGCGAGGCCTTCGCGCGCCTCGTCTCGCTACACTCTGAGGAATGACTGCAGAACTGCACTACGGTGATCGCGTTCAGCTGACCGGGCCGAAGGGCCGGCGCAACACCGTCACGCTCATCGACGGCGGTGAGTTCCACAGCCATCGCGGAATCATCGCCCACGCGGATATCGTCGGCAGGCCCGACGGATGCGTCGTCCGGAACAGTGCGGGGGAGGAGTACCTG
>JBDIAD010000015.1:0-10965 GCA_039812205.1 Leucobacter sp. | reverse complement strand
GGCGCGAGCAGGAGCTGCAGCGCGAGACGCACGACGCGCGCCTGCTGCGCGAGCGCGAGCAGCACGACGCCCGCATCGCGGCCGAGCTGAACGAGCACCGTTCGCGCCTCTCGGACGAGGGCGAATCGCATGAGGCGACGCTCGCATCGCTGCGTTTTCAGCAGGAGGCCGAGCTCGCCTCCGGGCGCGAGACGCACGATGCCGCCCTCGTCGCCGAACGCGAGGAGCACGAAGCGGCACTCGCAGCGGAACGCGAGGCGCACGACACCGCCCTGACGACCGAGCGCGAGACGCACGAGGCGGCCCTGAACAGGGAGCGCACCGAGCACGAGTCGGCCCTCGCCTCCGAACGGGAGGAGCACGATGCGACGATCGCGGCCGAACGCGAGGCCCACGACGCCGAACTCGCTTCGGAACGCGACGCGCACAACACCGAGCTCGCAGCGGAACGCGAGGCGCACGTTGCCCGGCTGACCGCCGAGTCCGAGGCGCATGCGGAACGGCTGACCGCCGAGCGGACCCGACACGACGAGCGCCTCGCCGGGGAGCTCCTCGAGCACCGGACCCGACTCGCGAGCGAGCGCGAGGCGCAGCAGCAGGCCCTCGCCGCCGAGCGCGACGAGCACGACTTCACGCTCGCCCGCGAGCGCACCGAGCACGACACGAGCGTGGCCGACGAGCTCGAGCTGCACGCCGCGCGCATCGCGGACGAGCAGGACTCGCAGCGCCGTCGCTTCGCGGACCTCGAGTCCGAGCAGACGGCCCGACTCGCGCAGGAGCGGGAGAGCGCGGCGGTCGCCCTCGGCCTCGATCGCGAAGAGCTCGAGCTGCGGATGGATCGCGAGCGCGCCCAGCACGAGGCGAATCTCGCCCGCGAGCGCGACGAGCACGAGCGTTCGTTGCAGCACGAGCGCGAGTCGCACGCCGAATCCCTCGCCGCCGAGCGGGCGGCGGCGCTCGAGGCCCTGGCGCTCGAGGTCGCGACGCAGCGCGCCGATGTCACCGAGGAGACGGATCTGCTGCGATCCACCACCGTTGCTGAGCTCGCCGAGCAGCGCGCGAACCAGGAGCAGGAGCTCGCCGCCCTGCGCGCCGAAGCCGAGGCCGCGGCGCGCGAACTCGATGAGCGGACGCTGCGCGAGGACGCCGAATTCACGCAGCTCGCGGCGGATCGCCGGGACGCCCTCGATCGCGAGGTGGCGGATCGTCTCGCCGAGGCATCCCAGGCCTCTCAGGCCGAGATCGCGAGCGCGCAGGCGCTGCTCGCCGAGCTGCACCAGCAACTCGCGGACGCGCGCGACGAGCACCGGAGACTCACCGCGGAGTCCACGGCCGAGGCCTCGGAGCGGCTGGCCCTGGCGGAGGCTCGCGCGGCGCAGATCGTGCAGGAGGCCGAGCAGCGCGCGCACACGACGTTCACCTCGGCCGAGGATCGCGCGGCGAAGGTGCTCGCCGCGGCCGAAGATCGCATGACGCAGCTCAAGGTCGAACGCACCGCCGTCGCACGCTATTTCGAGAGCCTCGGAGACGTGCTCACCAATGCGCAGCGACTCGAGACCTCGGCGCGAAAGGCGACCGGCGACTCCGCGGTGTCGGAGCTGCGCGGCGGCGATCAGGCGTAGACCGAAGCCGACGTCACTCGCCGGCCAGGCGATCCTCCGACACCTCGGTGGGGAGCGGGGTCTCGGCAGTGCCCACGGCCGACACGATCTCGTTCAGCACCCGGCGCACCATCGGCTCGCCGACCCAGAGGTGCTTCGCCGCGTCGACGCCGATGACCCGGGCCCGAGGCGCGACCGAGAATCGCCGCACAGCCTCCTCGGGCCGCAGGTAGTCGTCGAGTTCCGGCACGAGGGCGATCAGTTCGGGCGCGGCGTCGGCCCAGGCGCGGATCTCGGATTCGGAGGTGCGACGCAGCGGCGGCGACAGCAGGATCGCGCCGCTGATGTCGTGCTCGAGACCGTGCCGGAGCGCGAGCTCGGTGCCGAACGACCAGCCGACGAGCCACGGATTCGGGAGGGCGCGATCCGCCACGAATCGCATCGCCGCGGCGACATCGAAGCGCTCGGCCTCTCCCCCGTCGAAGGCGCCGTCGCTCGTGCCCCGCGGGGATCTGGTGCCGCGCGTGTTGAATCGCAGCACCGCCAGATCCGCCAGCTCGGGCAAGCGCCAGGCCGCCTTGCGCAGCACGTGGGTGTCCATGTTCCCGCCAGACGTGGGAAGCGGATGCAGCGTGACCAGGGTTGCTCGAGGGTCGCGATCGGCCGGCAGTGCGAGCTCGCCGACGAGCGCGAGGCCGTCCTCGGTGCGGAGTTCGATGTTCTCGACCCGGGACCGCAGCCTGGTCATGTTCGAAATGTCTTTCATCGGGCTCCCTCCGCACGCCTCGTCCATGCTATTGGGTTCTTTCTGGCACGATGAAACCATGACGATTACAGCCGCGGCCGACGGATCCGCACTCGGAAATCCCGGACCCGCGGGGTGGGCCTGGGTGATCGACGAGACGCAGTGGCGCTCGGGCGGATGGCCCCGGGCGACGAACAATCAGGGCGAGCTCATGGCGGTGCTCGATCTGCTGCACGCGACGGCCCACGTCGACGACGAGCTCCTCATCCTCTGCGACAGCCAGTACGTCATCAATTCGGTGACGCAGTGGATGCCGGGATGGAAGCGACGCGGATGGCGGAAGTCGGACGGCAAGCCCGTGCTCAATCGCGAGCTGCTGGAGCGGCTCGACGCGGCGCTGACCGGGCGGAAGGTGCGCTTCGAGTGGGTGCGGGGCCACGTCGGCCATCCGTTGAACGAGCGAGCGGACGATCGCGCGCGGGCGGCGGCGACCGCATTCCAGGCCGGCCGCGCGCCGGAGATCGGCCCCGGCCTTGCCGGCGGAAGGTCTGCGGAGACGCCGCACGTCACACCACCGGGCGCGTCGGACGGTTCGGCCGCGGAGCCCAGACTCTTCTGACCTCGGGGCGGCTCCGTCGCCCCTCAGCGCCGCCAGCAGTGCGTGTGCCAGTGACGGCGCTCTCGAAGCGCCGCGTCGTCGCCGAAGATGTGCTCGGCGCTCCACACCACGAGGTGGGCGGCACCCGCGGGGATCTCGTTCTGGCAGCCCGGGCAGCGGTACGGCTTCTCGGAGCGTTGCGCGGGAATGCTCCGCACGTACCATTCGACGCCCCGCCACGACTCCAGCCGGGCTCCGCCGTTCGCGAGCCGCGTCACGTCTCGCGGGGATTGCTGCGCTGCGCGCTGATATTTGTTGATGCGGCGGCTTACCACCAGTGGTTTGCCATCCAGAAGTTGTAGGCCTGCGCCCATCCCCCGTAGCGGCCGTGCGCGTACCCGTTCGCCCAGCTCAGATTGGCGACCGGATCGTATCCGCTGCCCGGAACCTTGCTGCACGGCAGCGCCTGAGCGAGACCGCACGCGCCCGAGCTCGAGTTCGTCGCATTCGGGTTCCAGCCGCTTTCACGGCTGATGATCGCGTCGACGTAGCCCCACTCGCTCTCGGGGATCCCCGCGGCGCTCATCCATTCGGCGGGCGAGCCGCCACCGGTGTACATCAGCGGAGCGGCGGGGCGCTCCGGCGCCTGCACCGCGAGCGGAGCGACCACCGGCTTCTCGGGCTCGGGATCGGGAATCTTCTCGAGCGGCATCAGCTCGATGTCGAGCCCTGCCGCGGCCTGGTCCGTCACCACCGGCACGAACTGCTGGTGGATCCGCTCGTAGAACTGCTGGTCGGCCGAAGCCGTCGGAACCGAGAACGGGGCGATCACCGCCGCGCCGATCAGAAGCGTCGCCGCGGTCGCCGCGAGCAGCCCGCGGATCGCGTGCCAGCGTCGTGTTGCGGGCCTTGTTGCTGAGTATGTAACAGACACAATGTAACGATCGTATATCAGCCGGGCCGATCCGGCTAGTCCGAAGTCGCCGAAGCTAGCGCACGGTCAGCATCAGCTGGACGACCGAATCGAGCAGCGCATCCACCTGATCCTCATCGTAACCGCGCCATTCCGCGTGGAACACCGCCCCCCGGACGTCAGCCGTCGACAGCGAACCGGTGCCCGCGAGGAGGGCCGCGACGCGCTCGAGAAACGCGTCCACCTCCGATCGGCGATACCCCGATGCGAAGAATCCGCGACGTCGGAAGCGCCCCCCGCGAGGCCGGGTGATCCGCCCGCGAACCTCGCTCAGCAGCTGCTTCGTCTCCTCCCACCAGGCCTCCTCGCCGACTTCGGCGATCCTGGCGCGCCGCTCGCGCTCGAAGAACACCTCTTCGAGGCGATCCATGGCCGCGTCGACGAATCGCGCCGCGTACCCGCCCCGCTTCAGCGGGAACGCGGTGGCGCGCACCTCTGCGGAGGTGACGCGGTCCGCCGCCCGTCCGTCGGCCTCGTAGCTCCGGCGCGCGCGATCGAGGAATTCGTCGACGACATCGGGCCGATAGCCGAGTTGCTTGCCTGTGGCGAGGGGGAAGGCGCTAGTCACATGACCATTGTGCACGGTTCACCCGGTGGTCGTGCGCGACTGGCCGAGGAAGATGCAGCGGGGGTGGATCGCTCGCCGCGCGGACGTCGCTACGCGAACACTCCGATGACGAGGGCCACCGCGTATCCTCCGACCGCGGAGGGCAGCAGCGAGTCCAGGCGGTCGAACAGGCCGCCATGGCCCGGAACCCAGGAGCTCATGTCTTTCACGCCCAGATTCCGCTTGATCAGCGACTCGGCGAGATCGCCGCCGGTGGCGGTGAAGAGCACGATGATCGCGAAGATCGCCCCCACCCACCACGCCTCGCGGAGCGCGAAGATGGACATCGGAATCCCCGTCGCGACCGCGAGCACGGCGGCGCCTGCGAAGCCCTCCCAGGTCTTGTTCGGGCTGATCCGAGGCGTCATCTTGTGCCGGCCGAGGGTCACCCCCGCGGCGTATGCGCCGACGTCGCACGCGACCACGAGCAGCACCAGCGTGAAGGCCCACCACTGGCCCCGATCCGCCTGCGAGAGCAGAATCGCGAACCCGCCGAGGAAGGGACCGTAGACGAGCACGAAAATGCCCGAGACCACATCGCGCAGCAGTGTCTTCGGCGGGGCGTCCCACCGGGGAACGAGGCTCTCGATCAGGCGCCACAGGACCAGCAGCGCCGCGGCCGCGAAAAGCCCGATGAGCATGCCCGTCGCGTGCCAGAACGCGGTCCCCACGATGATGAGCAGCGCTCCGATGGCCGCGCCGATTCGAGGCACCCGCCGCCCGGAGACGCGGAACGCGGTCGCCAGCTCGATGACTGCGAAGGTCGTGAAGAAGCCGACGAACAGCGCGAACCAGGCTTTGTCGATGAAGAGCGAGAGCAGGAAGAGCGCGCCGAGGAGCAGCCCGACACCGATCGCGAGGAAGAGGTTCCTCCCCGCTTTCGCCTCGATTCTGGCGTTCGCCGCCTCGAACTGTGCCCGCGCCTCGCCGAGTCCGGCGCGAATCTCCTCGCGCAGCTCGTCGCGACGACCGGGCCTGGCCATGTTAGACCTCCAGCAGTTCGGTTTCTTTCCCCTTGAGCGCGTCATCGATCTGGTCGATGAACTGCTTGGTCACCGCTTCGAGCTCTTTCTCGGCGCGCGCGACATCGTCCTCACCGACCTCGCTCTTGAGGGCCTCGAGCTCGTCCTTCGCGTGACGGCGCACGTTGCGCACGGCGACGCGCGCGTCCTCGGCGCGGCCGCGAACGATCTTCACGAACTCCTTGCGGCGCTCCTCGGTCAGCTCGGGAAGCGTCACGCGGATGACGGTGCCGTCGTTCGTGGGATTCGCGCCGAGGTTCGGCATATCTCGGATCGCCTGCTCGATGTCGCGCATCGCCCCCTTGTCGTACGGGGTCACCACGAGACTGCGCGCGTCGAGGTTCGCGACCGAGGCGAGTTGCGGCAGCGGCGTCGGCGTGCCGTAGTAGCTCACCTGGATGTTCTGCAGCAGCGACGGGTTCGCACGCCCCGTGCGCACCGTGGCGAACCCTTCCCGGGCGGCCTCGAGCGCCTTGGTCATGCGATCCTTCGCGTCAGAAAATACCTCGTCGATCACCGGGGGCTCCTCACTGGTCATGTGCTCTAAGACTATCGGCGGGCCGGGCGTCCGCCCTAACTGCGCACCAGGGTGCCGAGCTGCTCGCCGCGGAGCGCGCGCGTCACGTTTCCGGCCGGTTCCATGCCGAATACCCGCATCGGCATGCGGTTGTCCATGCAGAGGCTGAACGCCGTGCTGTCGACGACCTTGAGGCCCTGCACCAGCGCCTCGTTGTAGCTGATCTCGTCGATCAGCGTCGCGCTCGGATCCTCCTTCGGATCCGCCGTGTAGACGCCGTCGACGCCGTTCTTCGCGACGAGCACCTGATCCGCCCGGATCTCGAGGGCGCGCTGGGCGGCGACGGTGTCCGTCGAGAAGTACGGGAGCCCCGCGCCGGCGCCGAAGATGACGACCCGCCCCTTTTCGAGATGGCGGATCGCGCGAAGCGGGATGTACGTCTCGGCGACCTGGGTCATCGTGATGGCCGACTGCACGCGGGTCTCGACGCCCGCCTGCTCGAGGAAGTCCTGCAGGGCGAGCGCGTTCATCACCGTGCCGAGCATGCCCATGTAGTCGGCGCGCGCGCGATCCATCCCCCGGCCCGAGAGCTCAGCCCCGCGGAAGAAGTTCCCGCCGCCGACGACGATCGCGACCTCGGTGGTGTCCATCGCCGCCGCGATCTCGCGGGCGATCGATCCCACGACATCGGGGTTCACCCCGAGCGTGCCTCCGCCAAACGCCTCACCCGAAAGCTTCAGAAGTACTCGGCGTTTTTCGGGTCCGGGCATGGGGGCTCCTTCGTGGATAGGGGTGGCTGTATGTAGCTTAGGGCAAGACGAAGGCCCGGATCGCGAGACCCGGGCCTTCGTCGATGCCGTGCGGTACGGCCGATGCTTACGCGCCGACCTTGCCGCGGGCGAACCCGGTCACGGTGATGCCGGCGGCCTCCGCGAACTTCGCGACCGTGCGCTTCTCCGAGTCGAGCGCGTGCTCCTGCTCGTTCAGCACGATCTGCTTGAAGAACGCGTTCAGGCGGCCCTCGACGATCTTCGGAAGCGCGGCCTCGGGCTTGCCCTCGTTCTTCGAGATCTCGGTGACGATGTCGCGCTCCTTGTCGACATCGGCCGCGGGCACCTCATCGCGGTTCACGTAGACCGGCTGGGCGAAGGAGATGTGCTGAGCGATGCTCAGAGCGGCCTTCTCGTCCGCGCCCTCGTACCCGACGATGACGCCGATCTGCGGCGGCAGGTCCTTCGAGGTGCGGTGCAGGTAGACCGCGGTCGACGGCGCATCGATCTTCTCGACGCGGCGCAGCTCCAGGCGCTCGCCGATGATGGCCGACTCGTCGGTGATGACCGACTCGACGGTGCCCGACTCGAGCGGCGCTGCGAGCGCCTCCGCGACAGAGCCGGCGCCGGCGTTCGCGACGGCCTCGAGCACCTTCTCGCTCAGGGCGAGGAACTTCTCGTTCTTCGCGACGAAGTCCGTCTCGCAGGCGAGCTCGATGAGCGTGGCCGATCCCTCGCGCTGAGCGATCGCGACGAGACCCTCGCTCGCTTCGCGCCCCTCGCGCTTCGCAACGCCCTTGAGGCCCTTGAGGCGGAGGATCTCGATCGCCTTCTCGATATCGCCGTCGGCCTCGACCAGCGCGTTCTTGCTATCGACCATGCCCGCGCCCAGGCGGTCACGCAATTCCTTCACGGCAGCCATGCTTACCGATGCCATAGATGACTCCTTATTCGTCTTGTGCTGTCTGTGATCGCCGAGTGCGGCACGGCTTCGCAGTCGTACCGCACTCGGCGCAAATCATGAGTACTGAGGGTGCTTACTCCGCCGAGTCGGCTTCGGCCGCCGGTGCGGCCTCTGCCTCGGTCTCGGCCGGCGCAGCCTCGGCCGGTGCGGCCTCCGCAGCGGGCTCGGCCTGCTCCGCGTTCAGCAGCTCGACCTCCCACTCCGCGAGCGGCTCCGCCGCGGCATCGCCCTCGGCGGGCTTCTGGTGGCGCTCCATGAGCCCCTCGGCCGCGGCGTCGGCGATCACGCGGGTGAGCAGCGCAACGGAACGGATCGCGTCGTCGTTGCCCGGGATCGGGTAGGTGACCTCGTCGGGATCGCAGTTGGTGTCGAGGATCGCGATCACGGGGATCCCGAGCTTCTTCGCCTCGTCGATCGCGAGGTGCTCCTTCTTGGTGTCGACCACCCAGAGCGCCGACGGGGTCTTCGTCATGTTGCGAATACCGCCGAGCGACTTCTGCAGCTTCTCGAGCTCGCGCTTCTTGAGCAGGAGCTCCTTCTTCGTGAAGCCGCTGGTGCCGCCCTCGAAGTCGAGCTGCTCGAGCTCCTTCATGCGCTCGAGGCGACCGGTCACGGTCTGGAAGTTGGTGAGCAGGCCGCCGAGCCAGCGCTGGTTCACGTAGGGCTGGTTCACGCGATCCGCCTGCTCGGCGATCGCTTCCTGGGCCTGCTTCTTGGTGCCCACGAAGAGGATGTTGCCACCGCGCGCGATGGTGCTCTTCACGAAGGCGTACGCCTCATCGATGTAGGTCAGCGACTGCTGCAGGTCGATGATGTAGATGCCCGAGCGCTCGGTGAAGATGAAGCGCTTCATCTTGGGGTTCCAGCGACGGGTCTGGTGACCGAAGTGGACGCCGCTGTCGAGCAGCTGGCGGATGGTAACGACTGCCACGGTCGTTCTCCTATTCTGCGCACCCCGAAGGAGCGCGCTCTTGCGGTTGATTTCTCGGGAAGTCCCCGAATCCTGGTGCCCCGACTTTCGCCGCTTCACGGTGAAGCTCGCGAGAATCGCTTCTCGCGCGACTGCGATCGTGAAGACCGGTGGCGAAGCATCGTGTGCGGGCACGCGAAGTCACCTCTTTCGAGATGCCGGATAAGCATACCACTCGAGCCGCGGCCAATCGCCGTCAACAGGCGCGTATTCCTACATGTTTTCACCGAAATGCGCTGTTCTCCGCATTCGCCCATCGCACGCCCCGATCATCGCGCAGACTGACTCGCATGATTCACCGCCGCACGCGAGCCCCGTGGAGATCCGGCAGCCGTCCCGGCAGTCGCCGGGTTCTCGCGCTGATCTCGCTCACGATCGCCGCGGGCGCCGCCTCTCCCGCAGCGTCTGCGACCGAGGTTCTCGAACCGGTCGCCGGGGCTCTCGCGACAGGCTCGACCGATCTCTGGGATCCGCCGCTCGGTCGCCCGCTTCGCATCGATCGGGCCTATTCCCTGGTCAACGGCCCGTATGGAGCGGGGCATCGTGGCATCGATCTTCCGGCGCGGGTGGGGCAGGAGGTTCGCGCTCCCGCGGCGGGGGTGGTGTCGTACGTCGGCGTGGTGGTGGATCGCCCCGTGCTCTCCATCCGCGTAGACGCGGCGACGGTCGTCTCCTTCGATTCGCTCGCGAGCGATCTGACTCTCGGCGAAGCGGTGGATCGCGGCGACGTCGTCGGCACCGCGACTCTCGGGCACTGCGCGGAAGAGTCCCCCTGCGTGCACTTCGGAGTTCGCGTGAATCACGCGTATGTGAATCCGCTGCGCTATCTGCGCGAGCGGCCGCGGCTGCTCCCGTGGGAGTGACAGCTGTCGTTTCGCGTTCGCGCGGCGACCGGGCGAACGCCGACGCGCGTCAGGCGCGCGGATGAGCCTGCCGGTAGGACTGGATCAGGCGCTCGGCCGAGACATGGGTGTAGACCTGGGTGCTGCCGAGGCTGGCGTGCCCGAGCATCTCCTGCACGACGCGCAGATCGGCTCCGCCGTCGAGCAGATGCGTCGCGGCGGTGTGCCGCAGCGTGTGCGGTCCGCGCGGGCCGCTCCCCGGTTCATCGGCGAGTTCTCGCGAGACGAGCGCATAGACGCTGCCCGTGCCGAGCGCTCCTCCCCGGCTTCCGAGGAACACCGCCGTGGTGTTCCTCCGCTCGGCCCGCGCGGCGAGCGGAGGTCGGCCGTGCTCGAGGTACTTCGCGAGGGCCCGTGCGGCGGGGGCTCCCAGGGGGACGACTCGCTCCTTGCCGCCTTTGCCGGTGACGCGCACGGAGCGCTCCGTCAGATCGAGCCCGGTGAGCGGAAGATTGCACAGCTCCGACACGCGCAGCGCGGCGGCGTACAGCAGTTCGAGAACGGCGTGATCCCTGAGCTGGACGGGGTCTCCGTTCTCGGCGCGTGCGGCGGCGCGCTCGAGGATCCTGCCCGCCTGGTCTTTGCTCAGCACCCTCGGAAGCGAGTGCGGGGTCTGCGGCGCGCGCAGTCGCGATGCCGGGTTTCCTGCGACCAGGCGCCGATGCTCGAGCCAACGGCCGAAGGATTTCAGAGTGGCGACGTGGCGGGACAGCGTGCTCGCCGCGACTCCGCGCTGCTGTCGATGCCAGAGCCAGGCCCGGAGCTGGTCGAGGTCGAGCTCGGCCGCGTCGTCCACCGCGGGCGAGCTCTCGCTCGTCAGGAACTCGGCGAGCATCGAGAGGTCGTGACGATAGGCCCGCAGCGTGTGCGCCGAGTAGCCGTACTCGTACTGCACGGCGGAGAGGAACCCTTCGACCGCTTCGCTCAACCGCATGCCTTCATTGTGTGCGCACGAGCACCCACTCTGCCTCCAGCGAGACCGGCGAGTCGCGACGGTGCACGCGCCCGAGCAGTTCGAGTTCGGCGAGCGCGCCGCGCGCCTCGGGATCGCTCACCCCCGCGAGTCTCACGACTTCGGCTGTCGTCCGCGCCCCTCGAAGCGGGAGGGCGTCGGTGATGCGCTGGTGCAGCGACGGCTCTCGCGCCGCTTCCTCCTCGTACAGCCGGGAGTCGAGCGCCTCGACGCCTCTCAGGAGTTCGAGCACGTCCCGCGTATTCGTGACGAGGGTGGCACCGTATTCGCGGATGAGGCGGTGGCACCCTGCCGACGCCTCCGAAGTGACCGGTCCGGGGACG
>JBDIAD010000014.1:0-11283 GCA_039812205.1 Leucobacter sp. | reverse complement strand
ATAGATGCGTACCTCGGTCCAATTGATGTTGAGCAGTCTCGACGGGCCAGCCGCTACCACGTACTGAGAATCTGCGAAGAAGACCTCGAACGCAGTATTCCCACGCCGTTTCCAGGAGATATCCCCGGTGTAGAGTCCCTCATCGAACATCTCGATGCAGACGTTATCTCTCCACTTCCGCTGCCCCTGCGGGATGTTCGTCGCGTAACCGGTACCATCGGGCTCCAGCCGCAGCGACATCTGTCCCTCATAGGATTCATCGATACTCCCTCGACCAAGAAAAGTTCCACCGGTCCACGAGATGGGTTCTCTGAATAGCTGTGTCGAACACCCAGCAATTGCCACGCATGCGAGCGAAGCAAGCACTACCAGCACCGATCTAGTGAATGAGCTTCGCATTCGCGATCTCCTCGAAGTACTGCTCCTGAGATAGCCCATTCGGATACCTCTTGTACAGGTCATACCCGAACCTCACGGCACGATCATCAAGTGGGTCCGTCACTCCAGCATCAATGCCCAGGTCGTCAACGTACTCCATATTCGCGCCCTTCAGCGCCATCTCGAGATTCACTCCCCAGTGAGCCATCATCACCGCGTAATTCACGTTGCCGAACATGTCGGCACGCACGGCACGACCTAGCTCATCGCGGAAATAGTAAGACTTCTTTGCATTTTCTTCACGATCGTATGCTTCGGCGAGATAGATCTTCATGTCCCACTCACCTCCCGTATCGAATTTCTTCAACATTGTCAGGGCTTCTATGAGAGCGATCCAGCCGTTCTCTCCGAGCAGATTCAGCGCGAGACCGATGCCACTCCAAAAATTACCTTCAATCTTGTATGCGTACCCCTGCTCGAGCATTGAGTTGAATAGCCCTGGATTCCAACGTGCGAGCGAGTGCAGCCGCTTTGACTCCTCTGAGGTGGTCCATTCGATGAGCTTGTCGTAGCTCAGATCCGAGGCCTCTCTGAAACTGTCGTAGATGTCCCCATCATCTGGAATCATCACAGCCTTGACTATCCATTGATAATGACCGATGGCTCCACTGAACGAACCGACGGGAATGCCGAGTTCATTCAGCACGACAGTCTGCTCGTTGATCGCATTCGCACAGCGCACATCTACATACCGGCGTTCCTCGTCGCACGTCGCCAACATCCGCTCGACGTGGGCAAGGTCGGTCTCTACCGCCTCGATCTGAGCGCGCCACCGAAACGACATGCCCAGGACATCCTCCTCATCGACCTCGGCAAGCCCCGCTGCCGCGAAACGTTGAGACTCTTCGAGCTCGGCTCTTTGCATCTGCAGGCGACGTACCTGTTCCTGCAGCATCGACACCTCGCCCGCATACGACATGAGCGCCTGTCCCGTAACCATTCGCGCCTCCGCTATTCGCTGAGCATCAGCCACGATCGGTGCGCACGCGGCGATCAACGCGGTGAGCGCCATCGAATCACCGGCGGACTGCATCTGCCGCACACCGGAACGCAGCAACTCCACAGCGTCTTCAAGCTCGTCGAGACTCGACAGATTTCGTGCGACCGCGAACACCGAGTCCATGTTCCCGCGCAGCGCGATGCTCCCGTTCATCGCTCCGCGCCCCATCCGGTAGCCGCGTCTCCGATTGCGCTGTCGAGCGTTTCAAAATCGACCTGAGTCTCTTCAGCCCGATCCGACGTGGCGTCTGCGCGTTCCCCAACGCGAGCCGAGACGCTTCGGAGCGTCGAGAGAAATATCCCGGCAGCGGTCTCAACCTCACCTGCCCCGTACTCCGCGCGAGTGAACATCTGCGCGCTGCTCGCGAACGCTCCCCCGGCGCTCTGCAAGAGACCGGCGGCCGCATACAGCATGTCGCCGGAAAACCTGAGTTCTGCCATTGGGGGCCTCGCAATCGGTAGTGCAGTTACTCCCCCTGCGAGCCAACTCCATCTCCCCAAGATGGCTGGTTGCCGTCAGATCGCTAGTATAAACATAAGACACTCATTGCGAAGGCGCAATATGAAGCTGAGCAATACATAGAAAACGGACTGAACCCGAAGATCGCTCCGGGTTCAGTCCGCTGCTGCGCACCGTGCTGTTGCACGGTGCTATCGCACAGCGCCTACTGCGCGCTGCGGTGCTTATCGGCCTCGGCGCGCAGGCGCAGCGCCTCGGCTTCCGCCTTCGCCGCCGCCGCCTCGGCGCGGGCGTGCGCGAGCTCCGCCTCGAGAGCCGAGCTCTCGCCGGAGGACGCCTGCTCGGGCGATGCCACGGGCTCGGCAGGCGGAGGAGTCGTCGGCACCGAGGTCACCGGCGGCGCAGCGGCCGGCGGAGTCGCGGTCGGGGCACTCGCCGCGTCCTGTCCGGAGCTTTCGCCCGCGTTCTCCGCGGAGTCGTCGCTGGTCGAGACTTCCTTCTTCAGGATCTTCATCGACTGGCCCAGGCTGCGCGCCAGCGCCGGCAGTTTCGGCGCGCCGAACAGCAGGATGATGACGAACAGCAGAATGAACGGTGTGGGCCCGTGCAAGAGGTTTCCCATGGTGAGAAGACTCCGATCGATTGGGTAACGCTAGCTTACGGTAGTGTGCACGACGAGAGCCGAGCCGGTTCGCCGCTTCGCGATGCGGCTCAGGATGAGGGCGACCACGGCGGCGACGCCGAGCCCGATGGCCGCACCGACCACGATCATGTAGCCGGCGACCTGACCGACCGTGTAATCGGCGTCCTCCTCGACGGGGTAGAAGAAGCTGGCGACGAAGCCGATCAGCGCGAACAGCGCGGCACCGCCCACCAGGATGGCGCCGTACCGCACGGTGCGCACGAGGCCGACTTCCACGGTCTCCTGCGTCTCGACCGGCACGTGGACCTCTGCGTCGGGCGCCGACGTCTCAGACGTCTCGGGCGCGCCGGGCACCGCGGTCGTCTCTTCTTCGCTCATGGTCTCTATTCTCGCAGGGAATCCCGGGGGATGCCTGGGCTCACGCGCACGAGCGGGAGCAGCATCGAGAGATCGGCTCTCGACCCCGAAGCGGTGAGCAGCGCCCGCCGCTTCGCCTCCTCCCAGTCGAGGGCGCCGACGGCGAGCGCGATCCACGTCTGAGGATCGGTCTCGATGACGTTCGGGGGCGTGCCGCGGGTGTGGCGCGGCCCCGCCACGCACTGCGTCGCCCCGAAAGGAGGCACCCGCATCTCGACGGTCGCGCCGGGCGCGAGCGCTGCCAGCTCCTCCAGCAGGAAGCGCACCGCGGTGGCGACCGTGCCGCGGGCGCTCTCCCCCGCGAGCACGTCTTCCACCGCGGCCATCCCGACGGACACCTCGATCTTGCGCTTCGCCATACCCCCAGGGTACGCGGCGGGCCGGGGCGACTAGGCTTGAACTCGTGAAGATCCTCGTGCTGGGGCCGGGCGCCCGCGAACACGCAATCGTGAAGTCTCTCCTCTCCGAGGAGCCTCGTCACGAGGTGGTGTGCGCGCCCGGCAACGCGGGCATCTCGGCCGAGGGCGTGCCCACGCCGAGCCTCGACGCGAACGACCCGGTCGCCGTCGCGAACTTCGTGATGGAGCACGGCTTCGATCTCGTCGTGATCGGCCCCGAAGCCCCGCTCGTAGCCGGCGTCGCGGATCCGCTGCGCGAGCGCGGCGTCCCGGTATTCGGCCCGGGGCAGGCGGCAGCGGCGCTCGAGGGGTCCAAGGCGTTCGCGAAGCGGATCATGGCCAAGGCCGGCGTTCCGACGGGCCGCGCTGTCCAGGTGGCGAGCGTCTCCGAGGCGGGACCCGTGCTCGACGAGTTCGGCGCACCGTACGTGATCAAGGCCGACGGCCTCGCCGCGGGCAAGGGCGTGCTCGTGACGGGCGATCGCGATGCCGCACTCGAGCACGTCTCCACCTGGGCACCGCACGGCGATGTGCTCATCGAGGAGTTCCTCGACGGCCAAGAGGTCTCGCTCTTCTTCTTCGCCGACGGGCACGACGTGCGCCCGCTCAGCCCCGCACAGGATTACAAGCGCATCTTCGACGGCGACGAGGGCCCGAACACCGGCGGCATGGGCGCATACTCCCCGCTGCCGTGGCTCCCCGGCGGCGAGGCCGCGTTCGTCGACGAGGTCACCCGCACGGTCGCCCTGCCCACCGTGCGGGCGCTCGAGGCCGAGGGCACGCCGTTCATCGGGCTGCTCTATTGCGGCCCGATCGTGACTGCCGGGGGCATTCGCGTGATCGAGTTCAACGCCCGCTTCGGCGACCCCGAGACGCAGGTCGTGCTCCCGCGCATGGACTCGCCGCTCAGCACCTACCTCCTCGCGGCGGCCTCGGGCACCCTCGCCGCGCACCCGGCACCGCAGTTCAGCGACGACGCCGCGATCGTGGTCGTCATCGCCAGCGAGGGCTACCCCGGCGAGGCGGTGACCGGTCGCGAGCTGATCGGTCTCGACACCGCCGAACGGGTTCCCGGCGTGCACCTCGTGCATGCGGCGACCAAGCGCGGCCCGGTCGGCGAGTGGATCGCGACCGGCGGTCGCGTCATCGGCGTCACGGCACGCGCCGCGACCTTCGCCGAGGCCCGCGAACGCGCATACGAGGCAGTGGGGAAGATCACCCTCGAGGGCGGGCAGTTCCGCACGGACATCGCCGCCCGCGCGGTGTGATCCACCCCCGAGAACCCAGTTCAGCAGTGCAGGAGGCATCATGAGCGCACCGGAGTATGCCGGCTGGCGTCACATCTACTCGGGCAAGGTGCGCGAATTGTACGAGCCGGAGAGCGGTGACGCATCGCATCTGCTCGTCGTCGCGAGCGATCGCATCAGCGCCTTCGACTTCGCGCTCGAGCCGCCGATCACCGGCAAGGGCGCGCTGCTGACCGCGCTGTCGAACTGGTGGTTCGGGCAGATCGACATGCCGAATCATCTCGACGCGTCGGGGCCCGCGGCTCCGCCGGAGGTGGCGGATCGCAGCATGGTCACCCGCAGGCTCGAGATGTACCCGATCGAGTGCGTGGTGCGCGGAGCGCTCACGGGTTCAGGTTTCGCCGAGTACACCGAGCACGGCACCGTGTGCGGCATCGAGCTGCCGCCGGGGCTGCGAGACGGCGACCTGCTCGAGACGCCGATCTACACGCCGGCGTACAAGGCCCCGAAGGGCGAGCACGACGAGAACATCTCGTTCGAGCGCACGGCCGAGCTCGTGGGAGATGAGGCGGCGGCCGCGCTGCGCGACGCCTCGCTTCGCATCTTCACCCGGGCCAGGGAGATCGCCGCCGAGCGAGGAGTGATCCTCGCCGACACGAAGTTCGAGTTCGGGCGCGACCCGCGCACCGGGGCGCTCACGCTCGCGGACGAGGTGCTCACGAGCGATTCGAGCCGTTACTGGGATGCCGATGTGTATGCGGCGGCGACCGATCCCGTCGAGCGGATGTCGAGCTTCGACAAGCAGATCGTGCGGAACTGGCTCGGCGCGCACTGGGACAAGCAGGGGGTGCCACCGGTGCTGCCGCAGGATATCGTGGATCGCACCCTCGCGCGCTATGCCGAGCTCTACACCCGCATCACGGGGCTGCCCTCCCCCGTCGCCACGGCGGTGCCATCGAGCACCGATGTCGGCGACGCCGCGCCCGACGAGACTCGCGGCGACGGCGAGTAGAATGGTTTCGGGTGCGCGCGCATACTGCCACCCGGTTCTGTGAGACGCGAAGACGGAGATCCTGGTGCCCACGATTGTTGTGAATGTGATGCCGAAGGCAGAATTGCTCGACCCGCAGGGAAAGGCCACCACGGGCGCGCTCGATCGCCTCGGGCACGGCAAGTTCCGCAACGTGCGCATCGGCAAGCGCTTCGAACTCGAAGTCGACGGCCCGATCACCGATGAGGTGAAGGCCGAGGCGCGCGAGATCGCCGAGCAGATCCTCTCGAACTCGGTGATCGAAGACGTCGTCGACATCGACTTCGCCGACGGCGGGGCCGCCTGATGACCGCACGCGTGGGTGTCATCACCTTCCCGGGCTCGCTCGACGATCGCGACGCGGCACGCGCGATCCGCCTCGTCGGCGCGGAACCCGTCGCGCTCTGGCACGGGGATCACGACCTGCAGGGAGTCGACGCGGTCGTGCTGCCCGGCGGCTTCAGCTACGGCGACTACCTGCGCGCCGGTGCGATCGCCGCGTTCTCGCCGATCATGCGCGAGGTCGTCGACGCCGCGAACTCGGGGACTCCCGTGCTCGGCATCTGCAACGGCTTCCAGATGCTCGTCGAGGCGCATCTGCTGCCGGGCGGGCTCATCCGCAACGCGCACCAGCAGTTCATCCGCCGCGATCAGAAGCTCATCGTCGAGAACGCCGAGACGGCCTGGACGGCCGAGTTCACCGCGGGCGAGGAGATCGTGATTCCGCTCAAGAACGCCGACGGCGGCTACATCGCCGATGAGGAGACGCTCAAGCGCCTCGAGGGTGAAGGGCTCGTCGCGTTCCGCTACGCGGGCGTGAACCCGAACGGCTCGCAGCGCGACATCGCCGGGCTCACCAACGAGCGCGGCAACGTGGTCGGACTCATGCCGCACCCCGAGCACGCCGTCGAGCCGGGCTTCGGTCCCGACACGCATCGCGTGCGCTCGGGCGTGGACGGCCGCCGCGTCTTCACCAGCATGCTGAACTCACTGGTCGCGCGCGTCTAGCTCCGCTCGCTCACGGTCGCCGCCGATTCGGCCGCAACCGGTTCAGCGATTCAACGATTCAACGCCGAGAAATCGGGCTGACCGTCGGGCAGCATGGGCAGCGGCCGGCCATCGGCGAAGGTCGGCCAGGGCAGCAGGTCGCCCTGCGCCTCCGGAGCCTGCACGGGCGCAACCGGCGGCGCGATCTGCATCTCGGGCGCCGGTGCGGACTGGGCGGCCTGCGGATAGGCACCGCCCGGCCACGGCGCCCCGTTCGAGAACTGCGCGGCGAACTGCGCCTGCTGGGCGCGCAGCGCCGCCTCGCGCTCGATCCGTGCCCGCTCGCGATCCGCGGCGCCGTACTGCCAGCGCAGCAGCAGGGTGATCGCGAGGCCCAGCGCCGTGAGCAGCAGCGCTGCGACCGCGAATCGCCAGTAGAGATCGGGGATGCGCACGTCGAAGACGACGATGGCGACCGGCGCGGTGAAGAGGATGCCCGAGACCACCGCGAGCACGCTCGTGATCATGGCGAAGATGCCGGTGACCGGCGGATACCTGTCGTCGCGGCCGATGAGCAGCTGGCAGCTCGCCACCACGACCCGAGTGATGAAGATGACGTAGAAGGCCTTCCAGAAGATGAGCCACCCGAGGAAGAACGGCTCGTAGTCGGTCATCCACGTCACGATGAGGGTGAGTGCGAGGATGTACGAGTTGCCGATGAGCGCGACGGGCGCGTACCAGCTGCTGCGCTGATTCAGATGCGTGTCGAGCGCCGTGAGCAGCACGAAGACCGTGAAGATGACGAAGGTCGAGAACACCCGTACGAAGCTGCCCTCGAAAGTGCCGAGGAACAGCATCGAGATCGAGGCGATCGACAGCGCCACGAGCAGCACGATGCTGATCTTCAAGAACATCGGCAGGCGCTTCTGCCCCGAGCCCGATTGAACGGTTCCGTTCTGAGGCGGGTGCTGCGAGAAGGCGGGCGGCTCGGGCTGCCCCGGCTGCGGCATCTGCGATCCTGAAGTCGTCATGGACATAGTCTGTCCCGAATCGCTGGGAATGCGCCACCCCGACCGCATCACGATCCGGTCGAGGCGGCGGCGCGAGCCGCGATCCACCCCTCGTTCGAAGGGCCGAAGCGGCTCGGTCCCGGGCCGCCCGCATGCCCCGTCAGCGGTAGGCTAGAGGCGTGACCGATGTGACTGCAGCCACCGCCGAACCCCGCCCCGATACCGTCGCCGATGCGATCGCGACGCCGGAGCGCGAACAGCCCTACGAGGCCCTCGGGCTGAAGGCCGACGAATACGCGAAGATCCGCGAGATCCTGGGGCGCCGCCCGACCTCGGGCGAGCTCGCGATGTACTCGGTGATGTGGAGCGAGCACTGCTCGTACAAGTCGTCGAAGATGTACCTGCGCCAGTTCGGCAAGAAGGTCAACGACAAGATGAAGGAGCGCCTGCTCGTCGGCATGGGCGAGAACGCCGGCGTCGTCGACATCGGCGAGGGCTGGGCGGTGACCTTCAAGGTCGAGAGCCACAACCACCCCTCGTACATCGAGCCGTTCCAGGGCGCCGCGACCGGCGTCGGCGGCATCATCCGCGACATCATCTCGATGGGCGCCCGCCCGGTCGCGGTGATGGATCAGCTGCGCTTCGGCGCAATCGACGACCCCGACACCGCCCGCGTCGTGCACGGGGTGGTCTCGGGCATCAGCTCGTACGCGAACTGCCTGGGCCTGCCGAACATCGGCGGCGAGACCGTGTTCGACGCGGTGTACCAGGCGAATCCGCTCGTGAACGCGCTGGGCGTCGGCGTGCTGCGGCACGAAGACCTGCACACGGCGAACGCCTCGGGCCTCGGCAACAAGGTCGTGCTCTTCGGCGCGCGCACGGGCGGCGACGGCATCGGCGGCGCATCGATCCTCGCATCCGACAGTTTCAGCGAGGGCGGCCCGACGAAGCGCCCCGCCGTGCAGGTCGGCGACCCCTTCGCGGAGAAGGTGCTCATCGAGTGCTGCCTCGAACTCTTCCAGGGCGGCCTCGTCGAGGGCATTCAAGACCTGGGCGCCGCGGGCATCTCGTGCGCGACCTCGGAGCTCGCCGCCAACGGCGACGGCGGCATGTTCATCGAGCTCGACAGCGTGCTGCTGCGCGATCCGTCGCTCACCGCCGAGGAGATCCTCATGTCGGAGAGCCAGGAGCGCATGATGGCGATCGTCGCGCCCGAGAAGCTCGACGCCTTCCTCGCGGTGACGAAGAAGTGGGACGTCGAGACGAGCGTGCTCGGCGAGGTGACCGATACGAACCGTCTCGTCATCAACTGGCGCGGCGAGGAGATCGTGAACGTCGATCCCTCCACCGTCGCCGTCGACGGCCCCGTGTACGAGCGCCCGGTCGCCTACCCCGCGTGGATCGACGCGCTGCAGGCGAATTCGGTGAACGCCGCGGGGCTCGCGCGCGCGACCTCGGGCGACGAGCTGCGCGCGCAGCTGATCGCGGTCGCAGCATCTCCCAACCAGGCGGATGTGTCGTGGATCACGAACCAGTACGACTACTACGTGCTCGGGAACACGGCCCTGTCGTTCCCCGACGGCGCCGGCATGATCCGCGTGGACGAGGAGAGCGGCCTCGGCGTGGCGATCGCGACCGATGCGAACGGCCGCTACTGCCAGCTCGACCCCTACGCCGGCGCGCAGCTCGCACTCGGCGAGGCGTATCGCAATGTGGCGACCTCGGGCGCGGTGCCCACCGCGGTGACCGACTGCCTGAACTTCGGCAGCCCCGAGAACCCCGAGGTGATGTGGCAGTTCTCACGCGCGGTCGAGGGGCTCTCCGACGCCTGCCTCGCGCTCGAGGTGCCGGTGACCGGCGGCAACGTGTCGTTCTACAACCAGACGGGCGACATGCCGATCCACCCCACCCCCGTCGTGGGCGTGCTGGGCATCGTCGACGACGTCGCGCGACGCGTGCCCTCGGGCTGGCAGGACGAGGGCGAGAACCTCTATCTGCTCGGCACGACGGCCGACGAGCTCGACGGATCGGCGTGGGCCGAGACCGTGCACGGCCACCTGGGCGGCCTGCCGCCGCAGGTGAAGCTCGAGACGGAGCGCAGCCTCGCCGAGCTGCTGCACGGCGCCGTGCTGAGCGGCCTCGTCTCCGCCGCGATCGACCTCTCGGAGGGCGGACTCGCACAGGCGCTCACCGATGGCGCGCTCCGCTTCGGCGTGGGAGCCCGGGTGTGGATCGACGAGATCATGTCGCGCGACGGCGTCGATGAGACGGCGGCCCTGTTCTCGGAGTCGCAGGCGCGCGTGCTCGTGGCGGTGCCGCACGAGGAGGACGTGAAGTTCCGCAGCATGTGCGAGGCTCGCGGCTTCCCGGTGATGCGCGTGGGCGTGACGTCGACGGTCGGCGAGAACGCCGAGCTCGAGATCCAGGATCGCTTCACGATTCCGCTGGCCGAGCTGGGCGCCGCGCATCGCGGGACGCTGCCGGAGCGGTTCGGCGCAACGATCGCCGAGTAGCCGGGAGCGAACGACTCGGCGGCGCGGGCTACAGCGAGCTGTTCACCAGCGGCGCGAGACGCGCGATGATCTCGGTGTGGATCACGTCGATGTCGAGCGACGCGTCGACCACGATGAAGCGATCCGGTTCGGCAGCGGCGAGCCCGAGGAAGCCGCGGCGCACGCGCTCGTGGAAGTCGAGCGCCTCGCGCTCGAGGCGATCGGCGCTCTCCCCCGCCGCGGCACGGCGCTTCGCGCCCAATTCGGGGGCGATGTCGAGCAGCACCGTCAGCTGCGGTTTCAACGACTGCGTCGCCCATTCGCTGAGGGAGCGGATCTCCGCCTGATCGAGCGGCCTCCCGGCCCCCTGGTACGCGAGCGACGAATCGACGTAGCGATCCTGCACGACCGCCGCGCCGCGCTGCAGCGCGGGGCGCACGACCTCGTCGACGTGCTGGGCGCGATCGGCGGCATAGAGCAGCGCCTCGGCGCGCGGCGCGACCTCGCCGCCGCGCAGCAGCAGGTCGCGCAGCGCCGTACCGAGCCGGGTCCCTCCGGGTTCCCGCGTGCGAACCACCTCGTAGCCGCGCTCGCCCAGCCAGGCCTCGAGCAGCATCGCCTGCGTGCTCTTGCCGGCCCCGTCGCCGCCTTCCAGGGTGATGAAGATCCCGCTCATGTCTTCCAGCCTATCCGGGCGGGAGCGAGCAGGTCGGGATGCCGGGCGGTCTCCGCCCGCGTCGGCTCCGCCTCGCGGCAGGTCCGAGGGGCCGTCCTCCTGCTCGCTACTGCTGATCGGCGGCGGCCCGGTTCGCAGCGCGCGTGGCGGCAGCCTTCTTCGCCGCGGCCGAGCGGACCGGATCGACCGTCTTCTTCGCCGTCGTCTTCTTCGCCGCGCTCGCCTTCTTCGCGGCCGGCTTCTTCGCGGCGGTCTTGCGCGCCGGAGCCTTCCGCTTCGCCGGGCCCTTCGCGCGCTTGATCGCGAGCAGCTCGGCTGCGCGTTCGAAGGTCATGTCTTCGACGCTGTCTCCACGCGGGATGGTCGCGTTCGTTTCGCCGTCGGTGACGTACGGGCCGAATCGGCCGTCGCGCACCCGAATCGGCTTGCCGCTCACCGGATCTGCGTCGAACTCCTTCAGCGCGGAGCTCGCCTTGCGCGCCCCGT
>JBDIAD010000013.1:0-11515 GCA_039812205.1 Leucobacter sp. | reverse complement strand
CGGCTGGCACGACAACACCGGCGGCAACATGATCTACCTGAACCACGGCGGCGGGTACCAGACGCGCTTCGCGCACCTGAGCGGCTTCAACGTGCAGCTCGGCCAGTCCGTCTCTCCCGGCCAGGTGATCGGCTTCGTCGGCACCACCGGCGCGAGCACCGGCTGCCACCTGCATTACGAGGTGCTCTCGGGCGGGGTCTTCATCGATCCGGTCGGCAACGGATTCGTGTGATCCGCGACTGACTCGCGAGAGCAGAACACCCCGGGGCTCGCCCCGGGGTGTTCTGCTCTCGCAGCCTCAGCGCTCGTTTGCGAGGCGCTCCTGCGCTCGAGGCTTCGCCCCTCGCAGCCTCAGTGCTGGTTTGCGAGGCGCTCCTGCGCCTCGGTGATGAGCTTCTCGGCGTCGGCGGCCGAGCCCCACGCGTCGACCTTCACCCACTTGCCGGGCTCCAGATCCTTGTAGTGCTCGAAGAAGTGCTGGATCTCCTTGCGGGTGTACTCGGGGATGTCGTCCGCATCCTGGATGTGGCTCCAGCGCGGGTCCTTCGCCTGCACCGCGATGACCTTGTCGTCGCCGCCGGCCTCGTCGCTCATGTGCAGCACGCCGACGGGGCGCACCTTGATGCCGACGCCGGGGAAGACCGGGTAGTCGAGCAGCACGAGCACGTCGAGCGGATCGCCGTCCTCGCCGAGCGTCTCCTCGAAGAAGCCGTAGTCGGCCGGGTAGACGAACCCGGTGTAGAGCACGCGGTCGAGATACACGCGGCCGGTCTCGTGATCGACCTCGTACTTATTGCGGCTTCCCTTGGGAATCTCAATGACAGCGTCGAATGCTGCGCTCACGCCAGCTCCTTCATCGGTGGGAGAAATTTTCGACTACCAGACTAGCGCCCCGGCACAATAGGGGCATGACCCGATTGCCGCCGTTGCACCCCGCCGTGGCCGCGACGCGCTCAGCCGTGAGGCCGCTCCTCGCAGAGGCCGCACGGGGAGGGGTGCTCGTCGCCCTCTCCGGCGGCGCCGACTCGCTGGCTCTCGCGGCCGCGGTCGCGTTCGAGGCGCCGAAGCTCCAGTGCCCGGCCGGCGCCATCGTCATCGATCACGGGCTGCAGCCGGGTTCGGCTGAGGTGGCGGATCGCGCCGCACGGACGGCCGGCGCCTTCGGGCTCGCGCCCGTCGCGGTGCACCGCGTCGACGTGGAGTCCGCGCACCCCGACGGCCCCGAGGCCGCGGCCCGCGCGGCGAGATACGAGGCGCTCGAGGAGCTCCGCGTACGCTTCGAGGCCGAGCTGATCCTCACCGCGCACACCCGCGACGATCAGGCCGAGCAGGTGCTGCTCGCGCTCGCGCGGGGCTCCGGCACCCGGGCGATCTCGGGGATCCCGCCGCGGCGCGGGCGCATCGCCCGCCCGTTCCTCGACGTCTCGCGCGAGACCACGCTCGCCGCATGCGCGGCGCAGGGGCTCGTGCCCTGGGATGATCCGCAGAATCACGACCCGAGGTTCACCCGGGTGCGCGTGCGCGAGCGCCTCATCCCCGAGCTGATCGCGGAGCTCGGCGAGAGCATCCCCGCGAACCTCGCACGCAGCGCATCGCTCGCCCGCGAGGACGCCGACGCGCTCGACACGATCGCGCAGACGCTGACGATGCGCCTCGCGCGCCTGGGCGACTGCCCGGACGGGGGCGGGCCCGGCTGCACACGGCTGCCCGTCACGGAGCTGGCCGCGCAGCCGCACGCGATCCGCAATCGAATCCTGCGCCGCGTCGCGACCGCGGTGTTCGGCCAGCAGCAGACCCGCGAGCACACGCTGTCGATCGCGGCGCTCGTGCACGACTGGCGCGGCCAGGGGCCGATTCACGCGCCCGGCGGGAACGTGTCGCGGGTGAACGGCGAACTGCACTTCCACTCGAACTGACGGCCGGCGCTGCATTACAGTTGCAGCATGGAATCCGGTCATCTCGGCGGCGAACTCGCGAAGATCCTGTACACGCAAGCGCAGGTGCACGCCCGCCTGGCGGAGCTCGCCCGCGAGATCGAGGCGGACTACGACCCGGAGCACCCGCCGCTGCTCGTCGGCGTGCTGAAGGGCGCCGTCATGGTGATGGCAGACCTCGCGCGCGAGCTGCGCTTCCACACCGAGATGGACTGGATGGCGGTGTCGTCGTACGGGCACGGCACCCGGTCGACCGGCGTCGTGCGCATCCTGAAAGATCTCGACGCCGATCTCGCCGGTCGCGACGTGCTCATCGTGGAAGACATCATCGACTCCGGGCTCACGCTCTCGTGGCTCAAGGAGAACCTCGAATCGCGCGGCGCGAACTCCGTGCGCATCTGCGCGCTGCTGCGCAAGCCCGACGCGCTCAAGATCGACGTCGACGTCGCGTACATCGGCTTCGACATCCCGAACGAGTTCGTCGTCGGCTACGGCCTGGACTTCGCCGAGCGCTACCGCAACCTGCGCGATATCGGCGTGCTCGCGGAGCACGTCTACCTCGACTGACGCCCCGTGGGCCGCCCCGCGCCTCATCGGTCGCCGCGCGAATTGCGCTGAGAGCGATGCGGGGCCGAGCCACAGCACTCCCACAGCAGCGCGCCGACCCGCGACGACTACGCTATGAAGCGTCACCTGTCGCGAAGGAAAGGCCGTGTCTTGGCTGAGACCGACTCCAAGGGCAAGAGGCTCCTGAAGGGGCCGCTGCTCTATCTGATTCTGGCACCCCTGATCGTGCTGCTGGGCTGGTCGCTGCTCTCGGGCGCCGGAGTGCGCGAGGTGACGACCCAGCACGGACTCGAACTCCTCAGCGGGGGCGGCATCAAGACCGCGGAGATCGTCGACGGCGACCAGCGCGTCAACCTGAAGCTCGACCAGGCCGATAAAGAGACCGGGGCGACCGACGTCTACTTCTATTACGTGAACCAGCGCGGCGCCGACGTCGTGAAGGCCGTCACCGACGCGAAGCCGAGCGACGGGTACACCGACACCGTTCCGCAGACCAGTGCGCTGTGGTCGATTCTCGGCTTCATCCTGCCGCTGCTGCTCATCGGCCTCTTCTTCTGGTGGATGCTCTCCTCCATGCAGGGCGGCGGCAACAAGGTCATGCAGTTCGGCAAGTCGCGCGCGAAGCTGAACAACAAGGAGATGCCGCAGGTCACCTTCGCCGATGTGGCGGGCGCCGACGAAGCCAAAGAGGAACTGCAGGAGATCAAGGAGTTCCTCGCCGACGCGAGCAAGTTCCAGGCCGTGGGAGCGAGGATCCCGCGCGGCGTGCTGCTCTACGGCCCTCCCGGCACCGGCAAGACGCTGCTCGCGCGCGCCGTCGCGGGCGAGGCCGGGGTGCCGTTCTACTCCATCTCGGGCTCCGACTTCGTCGAGATGTTCGTCGGCGTCGGTGCGAGCCGCGTGCGCGACCTCTTCAAGGAGGCCAAGGCGAACTCTCCCGCGATCATCTTCGTCGACGAGATCGATGCGGTCGGCCAGCGTCGCGGGCAGGGCATGGGCGGCGGCCACGACGAGCGCGAGCAGACCCTGAACCAGCTGCTCGTCGAGATGGACGGTTTCGACTCGACGACGAACGTGATCCTCATCGCCGCGACGAACCGGCCCGACATGCTCGATCCGGCGCTGCTGCGCCCCGGCCGCTTCGACCGCCAGATCGGCGTCGACGCGCCCGATATGAAGGGGCGCAAGAAGATCCTCGAGGTGCACGCCAAGGGCAAGCCGCTCTCCAAGAGCGTCGACCTCGACATCGTGGCCCGCAAGACCCCGGGCTTCTCGGGCGCCGACCTCGCCAACGTGCTGAACGAGGCAGCGCTGCTCACCGCCCGCTCCGATGCGCAGCTCATCGACAACCGCGCGCTCGATGAGGCGATCGATCGCGTCATCGCCGGCCCGCAGCGGCGCACGCGCATGATGAAGGATCACGAGAAGCTCATGACCGCCTACCACGAGGGCGGCCACGCCCTCGTCGCCGCGGCGCTGAACCACACCGATCCGGTGACGAAGATCACGATCCTGCCCCGCGGCCGCGCCCTCGGCTACACGATGGTGATCCCGCTGGAGGACAAGTACTCGGTCACGCGCAACGAGCTGCAGGATCAGCTCGCCTACGCGCTCGGCGGCCGGGTCGCCGAGGAGCTCGTCTTCCACGACCCGTCGACGGGAGCCGGCAACGACATCGAGAAGGCCACCTCGACGGCCCGCAAGATGGTCACCGAGTACGGCATGTCGTCGCAGTTGGGCCCGGTGAAGCTCGGGCAGGCGCAGGCGTCGCCGTACCTCGGCGAGTTCGGGAGCTCGCGCGACTACTCGGAGGGCGTCGCCGAACGCGTGGACGCCGAAGTGCGCACGCTCGTCGAACAGGCGCACGACGAGGCCTACCGGGCGCTCACCACGAACCGTGCGATCCTCGATCGCCTCGCGGCGGAGCTCATGGAGAAGGAGACGCTCGACCACGTGCAGATCGCCGAGATCTTCGCCGGGGTCGTGAAGCTGCCCGAGCGGCCCGTGTGGCTCTCGAGCACGGCCCGGCCCGTGAGCGATCTGCCCCCGATCGAGATCCCCGAGAGCCTGCGCACGGATTCGGAAGACTCCGGATCGCATCCCGACGCGCCATCGGCGGAGTGATGGACGAGCGTCCGCTTTCCGCCCGGTCGGTCGAGCCGATCGATCGCGCGCGCATCCGGAACGCTGTGTGCGAGCTCCTCGCCGCCATCGGTGAGGACCCGGATCGCAGCGAGCTGAGCGAGACCCCCGCTCGCTTCGCCGACGCGTACGCGGAGTTCTTCGCCGGGGTGGGGGCGGATCCGCTCGCCCTGCTGCGCGACTCCCTGCTCGACGCGAACGAGGCGCCGGGCGAGCTCGTACTGCTGCGCGACATCAACTTCCGCTCGATGTGCGAGCATCACCTGCTGCCGTTCCGGGGGCGCGCGCATGTGGCCTACCGGCCGGCCGGGCGCCTCGTCGGCCTCGGCACGCTGGCGCGCCTCGTCGACACGCTCGCCGCCCGCCCGCAGCTGCAGGAGCGCCTCGGCGAGCAGATCGCGGACGCGCTGCAGGAGGCGCTGCAGCCGGGCGGCGTGCTCGTCGTGCTCGAGGCGAACCAGGGCTGCGTGAGCGACCGCGGCACCCGGCAGGTCGACGCGCACTCGGTGAACGTCGCCTCGCGCGGCGCGCTCGCCGCGGCCGCCGATCGCGCGGAGGTGCTGGCGCTCATCGCGGCACGGGGAATCGACACGGGGGAGGCGCCGTGAGCACGCTCATCATGGGCATTCTGAATGCGACGCCCGATTCCTTCAGCGATGGCGGCAACCACCCGACCATCGCCGAGGCCGTGGCCCGTGCGCACGAGCTCGCGCGTCAGGGCGCGAGCATCGTCGACGTCGGTGGCGAGTCGACGCGGCCCGGCGCCACGCCCGTTCCGCGCGACGAGGAGCACGCGCGGGTGATCCCCGTGATCCGGGCGCTCGCGGGTACGGGCATCACCGTCTCGGTCGACACGATCCACGCGGCGACGGCGCGCGACGCGGTGCTGGCCGGCGCCGCGTACATCAACGATGTGTCGGGCGGAACGCACGACCCCGAGATGCTGGCCGTGGCGGCCTGGGCGAGCCGCGAGCACGGCGCCCGGTTCATCATCGGGCACTGGCGCGGCTTCCCCGATGCGAACTACGCCAACTCCGAGTACGCCGATGTGGTGACCGAGGTCTGCGATCTCTTGCGCGCGCAGGCCGACGCCGCCGTCGCGGCGGGAGTGGATCGCTCCCGCATCGTGCTCGACCCCGGGCTCGGCTTCGACAAGACCGGGCCGCAATGCTGGCTGCTGCTGGCCGAGCTCGACCGTCTGCGCGCCCTCGGCTACCCGGTGCTGATCGGCGCCTCGCGCAAGCGCATGCTCACGGAGGCGCTCGCCGATCCGGCCGGGCCGGGGCTCGCGACCGTATCGACCGAGCGCGACCTCGCGACCTCGGTGGTGACCGCGCTCGCGGCGCACTCCGGCGTGTGGGGCGTGCGCGTGCACGATGTCCAGGGGAGCGCGCAGGCGCTCGCCATCGTGCGCGCCTGGGAGCAGGCCGAGGCGGTCGCGGCTGTCGCGTCGCGCGCCCGGTCCCGCGAGATCCCGCGCGACCGCATCACGCTCACCGGGCTCGAGGTGTTCGCCCACCACGGCGTCTTCGACTTCGAGCGCGAACAGGGTCAGCGCTTCTTCATCGACGCCGATATCGCCGTCGATCTCCATGTCGCCGCGGCCGGCGACGAACTCGATCGCACCGTGCACTACGGCATCCTCGCCGAAGAGATCGTCGCCGCCGTGAAACGGGACCCGGTCGACCTCATCGAGACCGTGGCCGAGCGCGTGGCCGATGTCGCCCTGAGCTTCCCCGCGGTCGCCGAGGCCCGCATCACCGTGCACAAGCCGGACGCCCCGATCGAGGCGCCCTTCGCGGACGTCTCGGTGAGCATCGTGCGGGGCCGGAAGTGAGAGGGGCCCCGAGATGATCGCACAACTCGTTCCCGTGCTCCTCGCCTTCGGCTCGAACCTCGGCGATCGCGGCGAGATCATCGCCGCAGCGCAGGCGGAGCTCGCGGCCGCGGCCGGCATCTCCGATTTCGCGGCGTCGCCGCTGCGCGAGACCATCGCGCTGAAACTCGACGGGCCCGATCCTGACGCCCCGCGCTACCTCAACGGGGTGGCGCACGCGAGCACGACGCTCGGCCCGCACGAACTGCTCGATCTGATGCAGTCGATCGAGAACGCGCACGGCCGCGTGCGCGACGAGCGCTGGGGCGATCGCACCCTCGACATCGATCTCATCCTCTTCGGCGGCCGCGTGATCCAGGACGACCGCCTGCAGGTGCCGCATCCGCGCGCATTCGAGCGCGACTTCGTGCTCTCGCCGTGGCTGCAGCTCGACCCCGACGCCGTACTCCCGGGGCACGGCCGCGTGAGCGATCTGCTCGCGCGCATCGGCGATACGACGACACCCCTGGAACGCTGAATCGTGGCCCAGTTGCAGCGCACTTCGCCGCTCGCCGTCGCGGCGAGCGCGGTGAGCGGCGTCGCCGCGGGCCTGCTCACCCAGTTCGCCCGCTCCACCTGGGGGCTCGCGCCGCTCTCGCCGCCGATCTCCCTGTCGGCCACGTTGATCGTGCTCGCGATCGTGCTGCTCGTTCTCGGGCTGTTGCTTCGCCGCGCGCTGAAGCCCGAGGCGAAGAGGCGGGTGGATCCCTTCCACGCCGTGCGGCTGCTCGCCGGCGCGAAGGCCGGCGCCCTCGGCGGCGCGCTCTTCTCGGGATTCGCGGGGGGCCTCGCGCTGCAGCTGCTCACCCGCACGGTGCCGGCCGCCCTCGAGATCTGGCTGCCGATCCTCCTCGTCATCGGCAGCGGCATCGTGCTCGTCGTCGTCGCGCTGATCGTCGAGCGCTTCTGCCGGGTGCCTCCGGCCGATTCGGACGCCGAGGCGCCGCACGAGGGGGCGACGCCCGACACGCCCGCGGGCTGACCCGATCCGCACCCCTAGGCTTGGAATATGAGCATCAGCGAACAGCCCTGGAGTCGCGTCTCGCCGAAGTACGCGTGGGTCGACCTGTTCGTGAACACGTTGTTCGCGCTCGTCGCGGCCGGCATCGCCGCGGCACTGCTGCTGTCGCGCCGCTTGGAGCTCGCGCCCATCCCGATCATCGTCGCGAGCGCGATCGTGCTGGGGCTGCTCGTGAACGCCGTCCTGGCGTTCCGGCGCGTGCGCGCCATCGGGTACGTGCTGCGCGAGGACGATCTGCTGTTCCGGCGCGGCATCATGTTCGAACGGATGATCTCGGTGCCCTACGGGCGGCTGCAGCTCGTCGACGTGACGCGCGGGCCGCTGCTGCGCGCGCTCGGGCTCGCCGAGTTGAAGTTCATCACCGCGAGCACCGCGACAGGCGTGAAACTGCCCGGCCTGCCATTCGCCGAGGCCGAGGCCCTGCGAGACCGCCTCGTCGAGCTCGCGGAGACGCGGCGGTCGGGCCTGTGAGCGACACCGGCGACACCGGCGACACCGGATGGAGGCGGCTGCACCCGCTCTCGCCGCTGCTGCGCGGCGGGCTCGTGTTCATCATCGTCGTCGGCATCGTGGTGGCGAATTTTCGCGATCAGATCATCCGCTTCTTCTTCGCGCAGAGCTTCGGCGACACGCTCGGCTCCGTCGAGGAGTGGGGGCCGGGGCGGCTGATCGACTATCTCGTCTCGAACGGGCTCGTGCTGGTCGCCCTCGGAGTGATCCTCGGCGTCCTGCTCGTGATCGTGGGGCTCGCGTGGGTGAGCTGGAGGTTCCTCACCTACCGCATCACCGACGAGGCGGTGGAGGAGCGCAGCGGTGTGCTCTTCCGGCAGCACCGTCGCGCCCCGCTCGACCGCATTCAGAACGTCAACCTGCACCGCACGCTGCTCGCGCGCATCATCGGCGCGACCGCAGTCGAGGTGAGCACCGGCGGCACCGGCGGCAAGGTGACGCTGCGCTTCCTCGGCCACGGCGATGCGATCCGCGTGCGCGAGCAGATCCTGCGCGCCGTCGCGGCGAAGCGTGAGCGGGAAGGGGCGTCCGCAGCCGCGCCCGTGCCCGACGGGTCTCGGCCGCCGATGCCGCAGTCCTTCCTCGATGCGCGCGTGAGCGACATCGCCGACTTCGACGTCGACCCCGCCGCGGCCGCCGCGGGCGCGTTGATCCGCGTGCCGCCGGGAAGGCTCATCGGCAGCATCGCGCTCAGCACCGAGGTGTTCATCCTCGTGCTGATCGTGATCGGCATCTCGGTGAGTACGATCTGGGCCTCGCCGTTCGTGCTCTTCACGCTGCTCCCGCTCGCGCTCGCGTTCATCGGCATCACGATCGGGCAGGCGAATTCGGGCTGGGGCTTCACGCTCTCGCGCTCGGGCGACGGGATCCGCGTCGGCGCCGGCCTCACGTCGATCACCACCGAGACCGTGCCGTTCGGGCGGATCCATGCGATCGAGGCACGGCAGCCGCTCGGCTGGCGACTCACCGGCTGGTGGAAGATGCGGATCACCACCGCCGGGCATTCGCTCGCCCGCGGCGGGCAGAACAAGCTGCAGAACACCGTGCTCCCGGTCGGCGGCGTCGACGACGTGCTCCGGGTGCTCGACGCGATCCTGCGCAACGAGGGCACGCCCGATCAGAACGAGTCGCTGCGCGACGGGCTCGACGGCGAGGCCGCGCACTACCTGCGAGCTCCGAGACGTTCGGTCTGGGTGCTCGGTCCCGGGCGCCGCCGCGCCGGCATCGACATCGACCACTCCGATTCGACCGGTGCGACGCTCCGCATTCGCGGCGGAGCGCTCACCCGCAGATTCGCGATCGTGCCGCTCGGCCGCGCGCAATCGGTGCAGCTGCACCGCCCGCCCGCGCATCGACTGCTGGGGCTCGGAACGATCCAGGCCGATACGGTGATCGGCCCGATCCGTCTCCTGCGCCGCGGCCTCGATCGCCACGACGCCGAACAGTTCTTCGAATCGCTCGCCCTCGCCGTGATCGGGGCGCAGCAGAATGAGGGGGAGGATCGCCCATGCAGCAACGAGCCGGCCGACTCGGAGTAGGCCTGATCGGCGCCGGGCGGGTGGGCCCGGTGCTCGCCCTCGCCCTCGCCGGGGCGGGGCACGCGCTCACCGGGGTGAGCGCCATCCGCGGGCACAGCCGGGAGCGCGCCGAGGCGCTGCTGCCGAACGTGCCGCTGCTCGACGTCACCGAGGTGGTGCGCCGCAGCGAGCTCGTGCTCTTCGCGATCCCGGGGGAGGAGCTCCCCGCGCTCGTGCAGGGTCTCACCGAGCTCGGCGCGTGGCAGCCCGGGCAGCTCGTCGCCCACACCGCGCCCGAGCACGGGCACGCGGTGTTCGCGCCGGCGCTTCCCTCAGGGGTGATCCCGCTCGCCCTGCACCCCGCGATGGTGTTCACGGGAACGAGCCTCGATGTGTCGCGGCTGGCCGGGGCGACCATCGCGGTGACCGCGCCGGCGCCCGTGCTGCCGATCGGGCAGGCGCTCGCCGTCGAGATGGGCGCCGAGCCGATCGAGCTCGACGAGGCGGATCGCCCCGAGTACGCCGAGGCGATCGCCGCCGCCGCCGAGTTCAGCCGTGCGGTGGTGCGGCAGGCGGGCGAGGCGCTGCGGGAGATCGGCGTCGTGCGGCCCGATCACGTCATCGGCGGATTGATCCGCACCGCTGTCGAGGAGGAGCTGTCGGCGCTGGGCGGGCGTGCCGGCGATGCCGAGTCGGAGTCGTTCGGCTGATTCGCTTCGATCTCGCGTCGACCTCTCGTCGATCTCGCGCCGACCTCTCGCCGAATAGACTGGGGTGTCACCGCCCGAACCCTGAAGGATGTCAGCCGAATGAGCGAGCAGCACGCGCCCGAGACCGCCGTACTCAGCGACGAAGAGGTCTTCGAGCAGAAGCGGGTGCGCCTGGAGAAGCGAGCCAAGCTCAACGAGGGCGCCGACCTCGGCGGCGGCGCGTACCCGGTGTCGGTTCCGGTCACGATGACGATCGCGCAGCTGCGCGAGCAGTACGGCCATCTCGAGGAGACCCCCGACAGCCACAGCGGCCAGGCCGTCGGCATCGCCGGCCGCGTGGTCTTCCAGCGGAACACGGGCAAGCTCTGCTTCGCGTCGCTGCAGTCCGGCGATGGAACGCGCGTGCAGGCCATGGTGAGCCTTGCCGAGGTGGGCGAGGAATCGCTCGCGCGCTACAAGGAGCTGGTCGATCTCGGCGATCACCTCTTCGTCACCGGCGAGGTGATCTCGAGCCGCCGCGGCGAGCTCTCGGTCATGGTGACCGACTGGAGCATCGCTGCGAAGGCGATCGCGCCGCTGCCGAACATGTATGCGGAGCTCAACGAGGAGACGCGGGTGCGCCAGCGCTACCTCGATCTGATCCAGCGCGACCAGGCGCGTGTGAATGTGGTGACGCGGGCGCGCACGATGGCGAGCCTGCGCGAGACGTTCGCGGCGCGCGACTTCATCGAGGTCGAGACGCCCATGCTGCAGACGATTCACGGCGGCGCATCGGCGCGCCCGTTCGTCACGCACTCCAACGCCTTCGACACCGAGCTGTACCTGCGCATCGCGCCCGAGCTGTACCTGAAGCGCGCCGTCGTCGGCGGGCTCGAGCGGGTGTTCGAGATCAACCGCAACTTCCGCAACGAGGGCGCCGACTCCACGCACAGCCCCGAGTTCGCGATGCTCGAGGCCTACGAGGCGTACTCCGATTACAACGGCATCGCGGATCTCACGCAGGAGCTCATCCAGAACGCCGCGCTCGCCGTGAACGCGGGCACCGAGCGGTCGGGTACATGCACGGTGCTGTGGGCCGATGGGACGCTGTTCGACCTCGGCGGGCAGTGGGATCGCATCTCCATGTACGGAACGCTCTCGGAGGCGGTCGGGCGCGCGATCACACCCGAGACGCCGGTCGCCGAGCTTCTCGAGATCGCCGCCGGTGCCGGTGTCGAGGTGAAGCTGCCGAATCACGG
>JBDIAD010000012.1:0-11742 GCA_039812205.1 Leucobacter sp. | reverse complement strand
GCTGCTGCCGCTCGCCGACGTCGACGTGACCCGCGGGCCGGCCCCGCGTCGCAGCAAGGGCGGATCGGTGTCGGGCGCCTCCGGCGACACGGTCACCGCCCCGATGCAGGCCACCGTGGTCAAGGTCGCGGTCGAGGAGGGGCAGCACGTGAAGGAGGGAGACCTCGTCGTCGTGCTCGAGGCCATGAAGATGGAGCAGTCCATCTACGCGCCGCACGACGGTGTCGTCACCGGCATCGAGGCTCCGATCGGCCAGACCGTGCCCAGCGGCCACCTGCTGCTCTCGGTCGTCTCGGAGGCCACCGTCGACGCCGAATAGCGTCGACGTCGAGGAACACAATCGCCGAACCGGTAGACGCTGCGACAGAGAGGATCGGAATAGCGGGCGACCGCGCTTCGTTGACACGCATATGACTGCTCTGCCGCTCTCGCTGCTCGATCTGGCCACTGTCGAATCCGACGGCGATGTGCGCTCGGCGCTGCAGCACTCGGTCGCGCTCGCTCAGACGGCCGAGCAGCACGGCTACTCGCGCGTCTGGTACGCCGAGCATCACAACATGCCGTCGATCGCCTCGAGCGCCACGGCGGTGCTCATCGCGCACGTCGCGGCGCACACGGAGCGCATCACGCTCGGTTCGGGCGGGATCATGCTGCCCAACCATTCGCCGATCGTGATCGCCGAGCAGTTCGGCACGCTCGCCGAGCTGCATCCGGGCCGCATCGAGCTCGGCCTCGGACGCGCCCCGGGAAGCGACCAGGCGACGTTCCGGGCGATGCGGCGCACCTACGAGGCCGCGGAGAACTTTCCGAGCGACGTGATCGAGCTGCAGCGCTTCCTCGGTACGGACATTCCGCGCACCCATGTGAACGCGTACCCCGGGCGCGGCACCGACGTGCCCATCTTCATTCTCGGATCGAGCATGTTCGGCGCGAGCCTCGCCGCGCAGCTCGGCCTCCCCTACGCCTTCGCCTCGCATTTCGCGCCGCAGCTCCTGAAGCAGGCCATTGCGCACTATCGGCAGGGCTATCGCCCGAGCGAGGCGCACCCCGAGCCCTATGCGATGGCCGGTGTGAACGTGATCGCTGCGGAGACCGACGCCGAGGCCGAGGAGCGCTTCGCGAGGGTGGAGCTGGAGCGGGTGCGGCGCTTCCTCTCGCGCGGTCGCGAGGAAGAGCTCACCGCCGGCGAGGCGAAGGGTCTGCTCGACACGCCCGCCGGCGCGCATATCCGCGAAATGCTGCGCTTCACCGCCATCGGCAACCCCGAGAAGGTGCGCGATGAGCTCGCCGCCTTCGCCGAGTACGCCGGCGTCGACGAGCTCATCACGGTGCACCAGGCCTCGACCCGCGAGGAGCAGCTCGAATCGCTGCGGCTCGCGGCCCCTGCACGGCCGGGCGCCGACCCAGCCGCGAACTAGCCCGCCTGCCCCTGACTCATCGCCATCATGATGAGCCGGCCGATCGTGCGCGCCGTGGTGGTGCGCACGTCCAGGGCCGGCTGGAATTCGGTGAAGATCATGCCCGCGATCGCCCGGCGAGCCGCGAGCCCCTGCACGATCGCGCCCATCTCGAAGAAGTCGATGCCGCCCGCCTCGAGCACGGCGACTCCCGGCGCGATCGAGGGGTCGAGCCCGTCGACGTCGATCGTGAGGATCCACGGCAGATCTCCCGGCAGGGTGTCGAGGAATGCCTGCGGCCCCATCGCGTGCAGCTCATGCGCAGTCACGATGCGATTGCCCGCCGCCGACGCCTCCTGCACGTCGCTCATCCGCGCGCTTCCCATGGCCCGCAGGCCGACCTGCACGACCTCTCCCACGCAGTCGAACTCACGGATGCGGCGGATGCCGCTCGAGAACCCGCGGGTCACGCCGTAACGCTCATCGCGGAAGTCGAGATGCGCGTCGATGTGCAGAATGTTGTACTTCTTGCCCTGGCCCGCATAGGCGCCGACGGCGATCGGCGGGATGGAATCGAGCCCGCCCACGACGAACGGCACGACCCCGGCGCGCACGAGCGGGGCGATCCGCCTGATGCCCTCGTCCCAGATCTCCTCCGGCGCGCTCAACGGCACGGTGATGTCGCCGCAGTCGGTGATCGTCGGCTCCCCATCGGGGAAGATCGCGTGCCCGGTGTCGAAATTCATATGGTTCCAGTTCAGGGCCCACGCCGATTCCCAGCTGGCGTCGCGCACTGCATCGGGCGCGCCAGCGGCGGCGCTCAGATCGCTCACCGTGTACGGGATCCCGAACGGAATCCCCACGTACGCGAACGGCGTCGTCACCTTCTCGGTGTCGTGCTCGACGGGCGCGTTCAAGAACGGCCGGTTCCTCACTTCGAATTCCATGCTGTGTCTCCCCCTCGGCGGCGCCTCGCGCCTATTTCACTCGAACGACACCCGTCATCTCGGGATGCACCGAGCAGTCGTACGGGAATTCTCCCGCCTCGTCAAAGCGTTTCACATATTCGCCCGTGGTCATGAGCTCGCTCACGAAACTGCCGTCCTTCGCGACGACGTCGTGCTCCATCTTCCCCTTGAAGACCCAGCGCACGGCCTCTCCCGGCTCGATCTCGACCTCGGCGGGCTCGTAGCGATTGTCGATCACCGTCACGGTCACCGCCGGCTCCGCCCCGGTATCCGACGGCACCGGCTTCGGCTTCGCACCGCCCGCACAGGCCGCCAGCGGTACCGCGAGCAGGGCGACGGCACCGATTCCGAGAATCCGCTTCCAGAACTTCGATCTACGCATCGGCGATCCTTTCACCTCACGACTCGGGGGCGGATCACGCGAACGCGGCGCCCGTGCCCACGTGCAACGCGCGCGCGGCGTCCGTGACCGCGCCCGTCAGCGACGGGTAGACCGCGAAGGCCGAGGCGACCTGGTCGACGGTGAGGCGGTGCTCGACGGCGAGCGCGAGCGGGAAGATGATCTCGCTCGCGTTCGGCGCCACTACGACGCCGCCGATCACCGTGCGCGAGGCCTCCCACGCGAAGAGCTTCACGAAGCCGTCGCGGATGCCCACCATCTTCGCGCGCGGGTTGATGCTGAGCGGGAAGGTGTACTGCACGGCGCGAGCCAGGCCCTCGGCCTCGGCGAGGGAGCGCTCGTTCCACCCCACGTTCGCGATCTCGGGCGACGTGAAGACGTTCGCCGCCACATTGCGCAGATCGATCGGCCTCACGACATCGCCGAGCGCATGCATGATCGCGGTGCGGCCCTGCATCGAGGCCACCGATGCGAGCGGGTAGAAGTCGGTGCAGTCGCCGACGGCGTAGATGGACGGCACGCGGGTGTTCGCGACCTTGTTCACCCGGATATGACCGCTCGGACTGAGCTCGACGCCCGCCTCCTCCAGCCCGATGCCCGCCGTGTTGGGAATGGATCCCACCGCCATGAGGCAGTGCGATCCGGTCACCTCGCGGCCGTCGGAAAGCCGTACCAGCACGCCGGTCTCGGTGCGGGTCACCGAGTCCGCACGCGACTCGGAGAGCACGTTCATGCCGATGCGCGCGAACTCCCGTTCGATGACCTCCGCCGCATCGGCGTCCTCGCCCGGGAGCACGCGCTCGCGGCTGGAGACGAGCGTGACGGCGGCCCCCAGCGTGCGGTAGGCGCTCGCGAACTCGGCGCCGGTGACGCCCGAGCCGACGACGATCAGATGCTCGGGGATGGCGTCGAGCTCGTAGAGCTGCTTCCAGGTGAGGATGCGCTCGCCGTCGGGCTTCGCCGAATCGAGCTCGCGCGGTCGGGCGCCGACGGCAACCACGGTCGTATCCGATTCGACGCGCTCGATCGCGCCGCGGGCGTCGTCGCGCTCGACGACGAGCATATTCGGCCCCTCCAGACGCCCCGAGCCGCGGATGACCTTCACCCCCGCCTCCTGCAGCGTCTGCAGCATGTCCTCTGACTGCGCCTCCGCCATGGCCAGCAGGCGCTTGTTCACCGCGGCCAGATCCACCGCGATATCGATGCTCTCCGCCGTGTGCGGGCCGTCCGGCAGCATGATCTGCACGCCGAGCGCCGAGGAGTCGCGCACGGCCTGCGCGGCGTTCGCCGTGGCGATGAGGCTCTTCGACGGCACGACGTCGGTGAGCACCGCCGATCCGCCCACTCCCGAACGCTCGACGAGCGTGACATCGGCCCCGAGCTGCGCGCCTGCGAGGGCGGCCTCGTAACCGCCCGGGCCACCGCCCAGCACGACGATGCGATGGCGAATATCTTGCACAGGTGACATGCCGCCAATCCTACCGAGAGAAGCGGCTCCGACCGGCTGTGCGACGGGTATATGACCGCCGAGCACGAGCAAGGTGCATACAATGGGGCAACACACGCGGCGACTGCCGCATCGCGCCCGGGCATACAGATCGAGGTACGGCGATGACAACTCTCGAACGCAACTCTGGGATGCCGGCGAGCACCTGGCGGCTGCGCAGCGATGCATGGGAGTATCTGCGATTCGCGGTGAAGCGCGTCGCCCACGGCAGCGACAGCGCGTCGACGCTCGCGGCCGACGGCGAGATCGCCCGCAATCTGCGCGCGCTCGAGACCATCGAGATGTACTGGGCCGGCTTCGGGCAGCGCTACGTCCGAACGATCGCGGAGCTCCTGCAGCACGGAGATTTCTCCGAGGCGCTGGATCGGATCGGCCGCGTCGTGCAGCGGCTGCGCCGCTCGACCGTGCCGGAGGACGGCCGCGAGGACGTGCTCGACGAGGCCGAGAGGCTCGAATTGCACGACGACCTCGATCCGCGCCCGCGCTTCGAGGTGCTCGTCATCGACGAGACGACCGAGGCCGATCGCGACGCGATGCGCGCCGAGGGGCTGCGCATGCGCGCCCCGGTCGACGCGTTCATCTACGACTTCGTGGTCGTGCCCTCGGCGGAGGACGCCATCGCCGCGCTGCTCACGAACCCGAGCATTCTCGCCTGCGTCATCCGCCCGGGCTTCAGCGATCGCAGCCAGCAGCCGCTCAGCCGCGATCTGCGCGAGTCCATCGAGATCGCCTGGGCGGGGCAGCACGAGACGGCGGCGCCCACTTCGAGTTCGCTCTCCTCGGTGCAGCGGGTGATGAATCTCGCCGATGTGCTGCACAGCCTGCGCCCCGAGATCGACCTCTACCTGGTGGCGGGCGCGAACATCGAAGACCTCGCGGGCGCGCTCACCCGCCGCTTCCGGCGCGTCTTCCGCCGCGAGGATCAGCTCGAGCTGCACCTCTCGCTGCTGCGCCGCGTCTCGCATCTCTACGACACCCCCTTCTTCGCGGCGATCCAGGATCACGCCCGCCGCCCCGTCGGCGTCTTCCACGCGCTGCCGATCGCGCGCGGCGGATCCGTCGTCGGTTCGAAGTGGATCGGCGATCTCGCCGAGTTCTACGGTCTGAACCTGCTGCTCGCAGAGACGAGCGCGACCTCGGGCGGGCTCGACTCGCTGCTCGCGCCGGTGCGCACGCTCAAGAAGGCGCAGGAGCTCGCGGCGCGCGCGTTCGGCGCGAAGCACACCTTCTTCGTGACGAACGGCACCTCGACAGCGAACAAGATCGTGCATCAGGCCCTGGTCTCGCCGGGCGATGTGGTGATGGTGGATCGCAACTGCCACAAGTCGCACCACCACGCGGTGATGCTCACCGGGTCTCGCCCGGCCTACCTCGAGGCGTACCCGCTCAACGAATTCGCGTTCTACGGGGCGGTCCCGCTGAGTCAGATCAAGCAGATGCTGCTGGACTACCGCGCGCAGGGCCGCCTGGACGAGGTGCGCATGGTCACGCTCACCAACTGCACCTTCGACGGTATCGTCTACGACCCCGAGCGTGTGATGGCCGAGTGCCTCGCGATCAAGCCCGATCTCGTCTTCTTGTGGGACGAGGCCTGGTTCGCCTTCGCCGCCTTCCACCCGGTGACGCGCCGGCGCACCGCGATGGCGGCCGCGGCGAAGCTCGAGGCGCAGCTGGGCACCGAGGCGCACGCGCGGGCATACCGCGAACAGCAGGCCCGGCTCGTGAACGCCGACGGGGTGCCGGCCCCCGACGAGGTCTGGCTGAACGAGCAGCTGATCCCCTCCCCCGATGCCCGGATCCGGGTGTACGCCACGCAGTCGACCCACAAGACGCTGACCTCGCTGCGGCAGGGCTCGATGATCCACGTCTACGACCAGGACTGGGTGCGCGAGGCGCGCGAGCCGTTCCACGAGGCGTACATGACGCATACCTCGACATCGCCGAACTATCAGATCCTGAGCTCGCTCGATCTCGGCCGGCGCCAGGTCGAGCTCGAGGGCTTCGAACTCGTGCAGCGCCAACTCGATCTCGCGACGAGCCTCTCGCAGGCGATCGCACGGCATCCGCTGCTGCGCAAGTTCTTCCGCGTGCTGACCGCCCACGATCTGATTCCGCACGAGCATCGCGGCAGCGGGCGCCCGATGCCGCTGCGCGACGGACTCGCACCGATGTGGCGGGCCTGGATCGAGGACGAGTTCGTCGTCGACCCGAGCCGTATCACGGTCGAGATCACGCTCACCGGCGTCGACGGCGACACGTTCAAGCACGAGTACCTGATGGATCGCTACGGCATCCAGGTCAACAAGACGAGCCGCAACACCGTGCTGTTCATGACGAACATCGGCACCTCGCGAAGCGGCATCGCCTACCTCATCGAGGTGCTCGTGAAGCTCGCCGAGAAGTTCGAGGAGGAGCGCGCGCAGCGCGATCCCGATATTCCGCTGCCGGGCGAGGAGCAGATGCCCCCGCTGCCCGACTTCAGCTCGTTCTCCCCGGAGTACGCGAGCGATGCCGTGCTCCCCGACGGGGATCTGCGCTCGGCGTTCTATGCGGGGCATCGCCGCGGTGCAGTCGAGCACGTCATGCCCGGGGAGCTGCGGGCGCGGGTGGATCGGGGCGAGGCGCCGGTGAGCGCCGGCTTCGTGACGCCTTATCCTCCGGGCTTCCCCGTGCTCGTCCCCGGTCAGGTGATCAGCGCCGAGGTGCTCGAATTCATGGCCGCGCTCGATACCCGGGAGATCCACGGATACGATCCGCGGCGCGGATACCGGGTGCTGAAGTAACCGGGCCGGGGCGATCCCGGTACCTGCCGGTTCAGGCTCCTCGCCGCTCGCTCACAGAGCCCTCCTATTCGCGAGGGGCACAGTGGTAGCGACTCATCGATACGCCGACCCCTGGGAGCATGACCATGCGCAAGCGCACGAGGATTGCGATCACCGCGGTGATCGGCGTGCTCGCGGTGGGCGCCGTCGCGTCGGTGGTCGGGCCGCGCCTGTATCGTGATTTCTTCAGCGCCCCACCGGCGGAGGTGCCGACGCTGATGGCGAAGGACGATTCCGTGATGGCCTCGCCCCGCGTGCCGCTCACCGCGGAATCGCTGAGCGGCACATGGTCCGTGGTCGACGGATCTGAGGCCGGATACCGGGTCGACGAGGTCTTGAACGGCGTCGATGTCACTGTGACCGGGCGCGGCGGCGGCATCACGGGCAGCCTGACCATGGACGGCACCGAGCTCAGCGCGGCGCAGTTCACGGTCGACGTCGCATCGATCCGCACCGACAACGCCAATCGCGACGCCTACTTCCGCGATAACGCGCTGCACGCGAGCGAGTTCCCCTCGGCGATGTTCGAGCTCTCCGAGCCGGTTGCCCTCCCCGGACCGCCCGTCGCCGGAGACACCGTGAAGCAGGAGGTCACCGGGGAGCTCACGCTCGCCGGCGTCACCCGCCCGGTCACGTTCACGGTCTCGGCGCGCACCGACGGGAGCACCATCGAGATCGCCGCGCAGATCCCGATCACGTTCGCCGATTTCGGGGTGCACGCGCCGAGTCTCGGGTTCGTGAAGGTCGAGGATTCCGGCTTCGTCGAACTGCAGCTCGTGCTGCAGCGCGACTAGCGCCGAGAGGTCGCCGCTAGTTCTGCGAGTTCGTCGCGCTCGATGCCGGGGGCGTGCTCTCGGCGAGCGCGAGCGCCTCCTTGGAGAGCTTGCGCACGCGGGCTCGACGCCGCGGGCGATCCGGGATCATCGAGCGCATCTCCTCGAGCTTGCCGAAGCACAGCAGGCGATCCTCGGCCTCCAGCACCACGTGCTTGCGCGGGTTCGGGATCACCTGCACGCCGCGGTGCAGGGTGAGCACCGTGATGTCGCGATCCCAGAGCCCGAGATCCCCCAGCTGCTTCCCGACCTGCTCGGCGCCCGTGTGCATCACGAGCTCGGCGACGCCGTAACCGGTCGAGACGCTCAGGCGCTGACGCACGTCGATCTCGGGGAAGTTCACCCGGTTGGCGATGTAGTCGATGATCGCGCCGGCCACGTCGAGTCCGGTCGCCGCCTCGATGCCCTGCAGTCCCGGAGACGAGTTGACCTCCATCACGAGCGGGCCGTGCTCGCCCTCGAGCATGTCGACGCCGGCTACGCGCAGCCCCATGATCTGCGCGGCGCGAACCGCGGTCTGCTCGTAGGCCGGGTCGAGCTGCACCGGCTCCACCGTGCCGCCGCGATGCACATTCGAACGGAACTCGTCGCCGCTCGCGCGCCTGCGCATGGCGGCGACCACGCGGTCGCCGACCACGAGCGCGCGGATGTCTCTGCCGCGGCTCTCGGCGACGAAGCGCTGGATCAGCACGTTCTGCTGCGTCGAGTGCAGCGTCTCGATGATCGCCTCGGCGACCTTCACCTGCGGGGCGAGGATCACGCCGATGCCCTGGGTTCCCTGCAGCAGCTTGATCACGACGGGCGCGCCGCCGACGCTCTCGATCGCCGGGCGCACGTCCGCGCGATTGCGCACGAATGCCGTCGCGGGCATGTCGATGGCATGGCGCGACAGGATCTGGATCGCGCGCAGCTTGTCGCGCGCGTTCGAGATGCCGCTGGCGGTGTTGGGCGTGTAGACGTCCATCTGCTCGAACTGGCGCACGACGGCGGTGCCGAAATAGGTGATTGAGGCGCCGATGCGCGGCAGCACCGCGTCGTAGTCGCTGAGCAGTTTGCCGCGGTAGAGGAGGTCGGGATCGTCGGTGCTCAAATCGATGGCGAAGCGCAGTGTGTTGAGCACGCGCACGCGATGCCCTCGATCAAGAGCGGCCTGCTGCAATCTCTGCGTCGAATATGCCTGAGGGGCACGCGAGAGGATAGCGAGTTTCATCCCTTGTTCCTGTCATGATGGAGACGTGATCGAACAAGCCTATTCAAAGACGCTCGTGGGTTGGCGCGAATGGGTCGGATTGCCAGAAATCGACGTGCGCTGGATGAAGGCGAAAATCGATACCGGCGCGCTGACCTCGGCCCTGCACACCGACGACGCCGAAGAATTCACCCGCGACGGGGTCGGCTGGGTTCGATTCACCGTGAATCCCTGGCAGAACAGCGATCGCGACGCGGTGGTCGCCGAACTCCCCATCCACGACCGCCGCAAGGTGCGCAGCTCCTCCGGCCACGCCGAGGATCGCCTGGTCGTGCTCATGGACATCCGCCTCCACGACCGGGTGCTGCGCAGCGAGGTCACCCTCACGAGCCGCGACGAGATGGTGTTCCGCATGCTCATCGGCCGCGAGACCCTGCGCCAGGGCTTCTCCGTCGATCCCGCGCTCTCGTATCTCGGCGGGCGGCCGAGCCGCCAGATCCGCGCCCGCAATCTCGCACAGGCGTAAGGGGCGGATCACGCAGCACGGAAGAGCCAGCGCAGGCGCGGCTCGATCACGGGGCGCGTGATCGTCTTCACCCACCTGCCCGAGAGCGTCACCGCCAGCACCATGCCGACGATCATCGCCGCGAGCACGCCTAGATCGCCGAAATCCCCGAGCCGGTCCATTGCGCCCAACTGCCGCAGCACCCAGATGACGGGGGCGTGCAGCAGATACACGTACAGCGTGCGGGTGCCCCAGTCGGTGATGACGCTCCGTGATCGCGGGAGCACGAGCAGCACCGCGACGGACGCCACGGCCGAGATCGCGTAGAACAGCAGGCGCACGGCGACGCCCACGACGAGCTCGGACCAGACTCCCCCCGATCCCGCAATGCCGAGCGGGGACGCGTCGAACATCGACTCGTAGCCCTCGTCCCACCGCAGCCAGAGGTCGATGCGCCAGCCCGATCCGCTCGCGAGCACCACCACCGTCACGACGAGCACGGCGATGATCGTCCAGGCCGCGGCGCGCAGACGCGCACTCGGGCGAGCGAACCACTCGCCCGAGAGCAGTCCCCGATCGCGCGCGATCCACCCCCCGACGAAGAACGGGAGGAAGCAGAGCGTGCGCGATGCAGAGAAGGCGGGGCCGATCTCGGCGCTCGCCCCGGCGGCGAGCGCCGCGGCGATCGAGATCGTGAGCGGGTAGCGCAGCTGCACGACGAGGGGCAGCAGGATCCGCATGGTCGCGAGGGTGAGCAGGAACCAGAGGCTCCAGGCGGGCTCCACGAGCAGGGTCGATTTGGGCGGGCTGCCGGCGATCGCGGCGCGCATGACGACCCAGATGCCCTCCCAGATGAGCCACGCGCCGACGAGGCTCATCACGGAATGCGCGACTTTTCGCCCGAGGTTCGGCTTCGCGAAGTAGCCCGCGATGACGATCAGCATCGGCATGTGGATGAAGAACGGCGCCGAGTAGATGCCGAAGGCGAGATCGTTGCGCAGGCGGATGGTCGCGAGCGAGTGGTCGATCACCACGAGCGCGATCATCACGAACTTCGCATTGTCCCAGAGGGCAATGCGCGTCGATGATGCGGCTCGATGGCCCGCAGTGACGGCGGGTTCCATATTCGTCAGAGTATGCCCGGCGGTCCTGGGAGGTCAGACCCTTGCACCGGAGCCGAAATTGCGTTATCCGTTTGTGATAATCGCGGTTTCACAGGGGCGGATCGGCGATTCCGTACACCTCTCGCAGCGCCGAGCGCGCCGCATACCACCCCGCGAGTCCGTGCACGCCGGGCCCCGGCGCACTGGACGCCGAGGCGAGATAGACGCCCTCGGCCGGGGTGCGCCAGGGGTGTCGCGCGAGAGTCGGGCGAGCCAGGAGCTGCCGCAGATTCACGGCGCCGCCCGCGATATCGCCGCCCGAGAAGTTCTCGTTCGCGACGCCGAGCTCGGCCGCGGTGATCACCCGCATCCCGATGATGCGCTTGCGGGCGCCCGGCGCGAACCGCTCGATCTGCGCGAGCATCACCGCCGACTCGTCCCGGTTCGAGCCGCGCGGCACATGCGCATACGCCGATACTGCGTGGACGCCCGCGGGATTCCGCAGCGGGTCGTGACTCGCGGTCTGGGTGAGCAGCACGAAGGGGCGCTCGGCGTGCCGCCCCCGGTGAACCTCTCGCTCCGCCGCAGCGATCTCCGCGTTCGCCCCGCCGAGATGCACCGTCGGCGCGTCGGCGACCCGCGCATCGCGCCACGGAATCGGCCCGTCGAACGCCAGATGCAGCACGCAAACGCCGTTTCCACCGCGAAAGCGCCGCAGCCTGCGGGCGTAGCGAGCCGGCAGGGCTTCGGCCTCCAGCCGTCCGAGCGCCGCGGCAGAGGTGTTGTAGATGCGCGCGCCGAATTCACCGTGCTCCCGCAGCAATCGCCGATCGACGATTCGCGCGCCCGTCACGATTCGCCCGCCGTGCGCCGCGAGATCGGCGGCGAGCGCGTCGGCGATCGCCGCCGATCCGCCGATGGGAACCGGCCAGCCGACGGTGTGGGCGAGCGCCGCGAGCACGAGCCCGACTGCCGCGGCGGCAGGGCTCGGCAGCGGTGCGATGCTGTGCGCAAAGGC
>JBDIAD010000011.1:0-12431 GCA_039812205.1 Leucobacter sp. | reverse complement strand
CGCCGCATCGTAGGCGATCGCTGCGGTGTTGTTCGCCCGCGCGGGAACCGAGATGTTCAGGCGCACCGCCTGGAGATTCGCCGGATCGACGCAGGTCAGCGGTGTCACGGCGACCGTCGCCGGCGCGTTGCCGCTGATCGCCGCCCACCCGGAGCATTCGCCGTCGGCGCACTGCCGCACCTGGGCGTTCGCCGTCTGGTCGGGGTCGAGACTCGTCGGGAACGGGGCGCCCTCGGGGTAGAGCACGCCCTGCACCTGGTACTGCAGCACGAAGGTGCCCGCGGCAGCGACGTTCGGCGGCGTCGCGAGCAGGTACTGCCCGTTCGCGTTCGGGGTGGTGCTCACCGCGTAGCCAGAGATCACCTGCGGGGGTGCGGCATCGCCGAAGACGCGCACCGTGTCCCGCACGATCTCACTCGGACCCCACTCGTTCTGGGCGCAGGCGACGACCTTCATCCAGCGGTACTTCTGCCCGGTCTCCGTGTAGTTGAAGGATCCCGCCCCCGATGCGACTTCTCCGGCGTCGCAGGTGGGATTGCCGCTGAGGCCGACGGCCGCGTTCTCGCCGTGCGTCGTATTCGCGCCGCCGTTGTCGGAGACCACCACGGTGATCTGGACGTCGTTCGTGCCCGGCACGGCCGAGGCGGCCAGCTGCACGCTCGGGCGCCCCTCGAGCGCGAAGGTGTCGGATGCGACATCGCCGTTCGCTGATCCGCCGTTCGGAATGCTGACGTTGCTGATCGGCACGACCTGCCACGGTACCGGCCCGACCGGCAGATTCGCGAACTGCGCGCTCTGCCCGAGGCCGACGTTCTGCGTCTGCCCGCCGACGGTGACCTGATAGCCGCCGGTCGTCGCGTCCCCGGGGGTCATGTCGACGCGCACCGTGCCCGAGGTCGCCGATTCGGCGGAGAGCTGCGTGACCTGCACCTGCGGCCTCGCGGGTCCGCGATACGCCCAGGCTGTGACCGAGTTCGCGGTCGAATCGGATTCGCCCACGCCGTTGACGGCGCGCGCCGTGAAGGTATGGGTGACCCCGACCTCGAGCCCCGTCACCTCGCAGCGGTAGACGCCGCCCGCCGGGGTGCAGCCGGCGTTCACGCGCGAGCCGTCCATGTCGATCACCACGCTGGAGACCGCGGGGTGCGCGTTCGCGGCCTGGCCGAGCGCGACCTCCAGCTGCACCGTCGTCGCGCCGTAGCCGACCTGGGAGATGCTGGCCGGCGCCCGAGGCACGCCCTGCGCATCGAACTCGATGGTGCCGGTACCGGTGCGATTCTGCCCGTCGCGCACGGTGAAGCCCACCGTGCATTGCCCGCCCGGGCCGCGCCCATCGGGCCAGCTCACGGCGACGGAATCCCCGTTCGCGCTGAGATGACCGTACGCGCACGCCTCCGAGCCGATCGACACGAGATGCAGCCCGCTGCCGGGCTTGCCCGCGAACGGGTCGTACTCACCCGGCTGCCCCACCAGGTTCATGCCGCAGGAGGCGCCGACGGTGCACTGCAGGGTCACATGCGCGCCCCTCGGCACATCGGGCGCGGCTTCGCCCACGCGGAGGGTGAGCGCCGCGTGGCTCTCACCGGCCCCGGTCACGCTCACGTTCCCGATCTGCTGCGCTCCTGGAGGGGCGTCAGCCCGCGCGAGCACCTGCACGGTCGAGCCCGAGACGGTGACCTCGAAGGAGCCGCCGATCGGAGCGAGCTGCCACGCGAGCGCGCTGCGATCCCCCTCGCGCCCGCCCTGCCAGGCGACCATGTCGCCGAGGTCGATCGTCTGCGTCTCACCCGGCGCGATCGTGCGGGTGAGCGGGTTCAGCTGCACCACCGGGGCATCGGGGATGATGCTGATGGGAATCGCGAGCACCGTGTAGGTGTTCTGATCGGTGAGCTTCACGCGGATGGTGCAGCTATCGGTCCACGGCGCCTCGCGGCCCGCGCTGTAGCGGAAGGACGCGCCGCCCGTCGTCGCGCAGGAGGCCTGCCCGCGCTGCGTCTGCAGATCGCCCTGCTCGATCTCGATCCGGTCGCTCGAACCGAGCTCGACGATGGAGTTCACATCGACATCGACGCTCTCGTTCTCCTTCACCGTGATCGGCGCGAAGTTCGTCGCGAGGGTCACCCGCAGCTCATCGAGCGGCGGCACGATGAGGAAGCCGAAGCTCTCGACCTCGGCGCCGGTGGCATCGACGCCGGAGAGCCGGAAGGGGACGAGGTCGCCCTCGGCGCGATAGGTGCCGAGGATCCGATTGCCCTTCACCGAGTACCGGTCGGAGGCCGACCCCCAGAGCGAGAGCTTCAGGGTGTCCACGTCGCCGGCCGCCCAGCGCACGTGCTCCGAGATGACGTCGACGCCGACGCGGGAGAACTCGGCGCGATCGCGCACCGACAGCACGGTGTCCGTGATGGCCGGGGCCTGCACGCCGATGCGTTCGGAGACCTGCACGACGATGAGCCCGTCCGCGGTGCTCGTGCTCTCGGCGGATCGCACCGTGTACTTGTAGGAGAAGGTGCCGGTCTCTCCGCCGCCCGTGATCAGGACCACCCCGCTGCTCAGGCGCGAGGTGTCCAGGCGCGAGGCCAGCTCGTCGCGAAGGGCCGTCGCCGCGGGAGGGACATTCGGCTCGATGGAGACCAGCTCGAGCTTGCCGCCAGTGGGATCGAGGTCGTTGTCGAGCGGCCGCACGGTCGCCGCATCGGCGGCTCCGCGCGAGATCCGCACATAGTCGCTGTAGACGATGGGGGCGCCGCCGCCGGCATCCGGGTCGGTGACGATGATCCGCAGCGAACCGGTGGCCTCCCCGCCGAACGCGTCGCGCACGAGATAGGACACAAGCTGCGTGCCGCGGACGGCGCGACTGGAAGCGGAGACGAGAATGACGCTGCTGCGCGGCTGCACCGATGCGGTGAGCTGCGGATCGCCCGGCGCATCGACCGATACGAGGCGAACGCGGTCGCCGTCGGGATCCACTCCCGACAGCGGCACGGTCGCGCTCACGCTCTCCCCCGGGGCGACGCGCACGGTGAGGGTGCGCGGCTGGGGCGGACGATTGGCACCCTCGGGCAGCACCGTCACCGTGACATGGCCGACGTCGCTGCGCTCGGGACTCGAGGCGCCGTACGCGGTGTAGCTGAGCGTGTAGGTGCCGGGCGCGTTCGGCGCGAGGTAGCGCAGGCGGCTGCCCGAGGCGAAGGCGAGTTCGCCCTCCATGCCCGGGGCCCCGATCTCGGGGTTCAGCACGAGGCGCTCGCCCGGCGGCGCGACGTCGTTCTCCAGGACGGGGATGTCGACGACGGAGCCCGCGCGCACCGTCGCCGTGTCGGCCACGGCGATGACATCGCCGCCGGTCGACTCCGGCACCTGGAACACTGTGACGCGCCCCGTCACCGAGGTCTCCCCCTCGGTGATCACCACATCGATCGACCCGATGCGACCGGGCTGCCCGTCAGGCGTCGAGCCGGCGATGCGGATGCTCGAGTGCTCGATCACATCGACGCGCAGCTGCCCGTCCTTCACCGTCGCCGATTGCACCGTCAGCGCGCGCGCATTCGCCCCCGGAATCGAGGCGAGCACATCGATCGTGGTGTCGGCCATCGGGCGCACGAAGGCGCGCAGCGGCGGGATCGCGAACGCCCCGCGGGCATCGACCGCGGTGACGCGGATCACGCCCGAGACCTCCTGCCCGGTGCCCGTGTCGCGCACGGTGACCGCGAGAAGCGAAGAGCCTGCGGTGGCCGCCGTGACGCTCACCGTTCCGGCGCCCTGGTTCACGACCGCGTCGAGAGCGCCCTGCTGCACGACCGCGTCGATGAGCTGGAACGATCCCGAACCGCCGATGAGCCGTTCGAGCGGCTTGAGCTGCGTGTCTTCCCCAACCTTGACCGTCGCGGCGACGGGCGGGAAGTCGACCGCCGCATTCGAGCGCACGCGCAGCGTCAGGTCGCGCTGCGTGGACGCGCCCCGCGAATCCTCCACGGTGATCGTGACGACGATGTCGCCGTCGGGTGCGTTGACATCGGTGTGGCGCATCGCGAGGCGGCCGTCGGCGGTCACGATCGCGCGCACGGCGGCGTTGCCATCGCCCACCTCCGCCCGGCTGAGCAGCATCGGGTCGCCCTCGGGGTCGACCCAGCCCTCGAGGATCGAGAGCACGAGCGTGCCGCCGGGCGCGATCTCGGGACTCGGCCAGTTGCGCTGGCAGCCGACCACCGGGCACCACTGCGGGGCGGAGTTCACGGACTCGTCCGCGACGGTGAGCGTCACCGACGCCGGCTCGGAGAGATTCACGCCATCGGTGATGCGGTAGCCGAAGGTGGTGGATCCCTGCGCTCCGGCCTCGGGCTGGATCGTGAGCCCCTGCCCGTCGCTGAGCATGCTGAGCTTCCCGAAGCCCGCGGCGAGGCCGTCGCCGAGACCGTCGGGAACGATCGTGAGGACGTCGCGGCGGTTGGGGTCGTAGTCGTTCAGGAGGACCGGCAGGATCACCGGTTCGCCGGCGCGCACCCCGAATTCGTCGGGCATCGCCACGGGTGGCTCCTGGTCGGCGACGTCCTGGGCCACGACCTCGCCCTGGCGCTGCTTGGGGGGATCGACCAGCGCCCACTGCTCCACGGGGATGAGCGTGCCGTCGGGCACCGTCCACATCATGCCGCTGCGGGTCTCGGCGAGCACCGCTCGGGATCCGTTCGTGCGGATCTCGGGGAGGACATCGGAGAGATCCTCGACCGAATCGTCGAACTGGAGCGCCCGCAGTCCGCCGCCCGGGGTCCACATCGACGCCGATGAGGTGGTCACCCAGGCTGCGACGAGCCCGTCCGCCTGCTGCGGGCGCGCCGGAACCCCCTCGGCGGTGACGGTTCGCTCAACCGAGCCGTTCTCGGCGATCGACCAGAGCCCGCGTTCGTCGGCGACGACCACCGTCGAGCCGGCGTCCTTCGTCGAAGATCCCTGCAGCAGGGCATCGCCGCTGGCATCGAGTTCGATCCGGCCGCCGCCCTCGCGCCACAGCACGCCGTTCGCGCCGTCGAGGATCACCCATTTGCCGCTCACGATCGCCAGCTGCACACCGTCATCGGGGATCTCGTCGGGGACCTTGCTCACGCCGCCCGTGAACGTGCCGGTGTCACCGTCGACCCAGCGGATCCCCCCGTCGGCCGGGGCGTACAGGGCGATGCGGTTGTCGGCGTCGATGGCGGCAGCGGCGACGAAGTAGCTGTGCTCTTCAGAATCGGCCGCGTGCTCGTCGATGAAGGGGTCGAGCAGGGCGAGCGAGCCGAGGCTCGCGGATTCGGCGCCGCTTCCGGGTACGGACCGGGCGAGATACGCCTCGCCGGCATCGGTGTGGAAGAGCAGCGCATCGCGGCCGGAGAGCACCTGGCGCGTGCCGTCGGGGGTGCGCAGCGCATCGTCGGCCGCCGCGGTTCCGTTCTCGGCCGCGGGCGGCGCAGTCGCCGACCCGCCCTCGGCGGCCGGGCTCTCCTGCAGATCTCGCGGAGCCGTCGGATCGATGGTCCACGCGCGACCGAAGCCCTGCGAGAGCACCAGATTCACGCCGCCGGCCTGCACGACGGTATCGGGGTTGTCGACCAGACGCACCGTGTCGATCTCGGCGGTCTCGGTGTTCACTCGCGCGTACTGACCGCTCGTGCGGGCCACCCACACCGAGGGATCCTCTCGGGGCGTCTCCTGCGCGTCGAAGCCGCTCGCCACGACGGCGACGGTCGTCGCGACGGCGAGGATCGCCCCGCCCGCGATCCAGTTCTGAAGTGCGCGATGCCGCCGTGCCATGCTCAGCTCCACCAGCCCAGCAGCACCGAGACCACGGCGAGCACGCCGGCGCCCGCCGCGAGCACGATCCCCGCTCCGATGAGACCCGCGCGCACCGGGGACACCGGGCGCTCCTGGACGATGCCATCGCGGTCGACCTCGAGCTGCGCGGCCTCGCGCTCGGCCCGGGCCGACGCGCGCGACCGGTCGCGCACCGAGGTCGCGACCGGCATCCGGCTGCCGGTCCACTCCACGGCAGGGGCGACCCAGCTCGCGTCGACCACGTCGAGCGGCGTCACGTCGAAGCCGTATCGGCGCTGCAGCTGCTGCAGCGCCTCGGCGAACTGCAGCATGGTGGAGAAGCGCTGTTCGGCAAGCCGGTGCATGGACTGCGCCATCACCTCGTCGAACGCCTCATAGCCCTGCGCGCCCGGGATCGGGTTGTAATGGGCCTGCGTGATTCGGGCGATCATCTTCGCCTGCGTGTTCTGCGAACGATCCGCCCGTTCGAAGGGGGAACGCCCCGCCGCGAAGGTGTAGAGCGTCGCTCCGAGCGACCAGATCTCGCTCGCGACGGTTCCGCTGCTCGCGTTCGAGACGACCTCGGGGGCCGCCCACGGAATCGACATCGCGCGCGCCTTGTCGTCCGACGCGCCGCGACCCTGCAGCATCGAGATGCCGAAGTCGGCGAGCGCGGGCCTCCCGGTGGCGGCGATGAGCACGTTCGAGGGCTTGATGTCGCGATGCAGGACGCCCGCCCGATGCGCGGTTTCGAGTGCGCCGGCGAGACGCACCCCCGCGTCGAGCACGACGGCGAGCGAGGCCGGCGTGCCGCGCGTGCGATCGCGCATGGAATCCGGGCAGTACTCCATCGCGATGTACGGCTGGCCGTCGGTCGAGATGCCGGCGGCCCACACCGAGACGATCGACGGGTGGCTCGAGAGCCGTGCCATCGCATCGGCCTCGGCCTCGAAATCCGCCCGATCTCGCGGGGTGCCGAGGTCGCTCTCGAGGACCTTCACCGCGACGATGCGCCGCGGCATGTCCTGCTCGTACAGGAACACGTGGGCGAAGCCGCCCGACCCGAGGGGTCTGACGTACCCGAAGCCGGAGATCCGCGGCGGAGTGGGCGTCTTCACCTCAGCCATGCACGGCCGCCCGGGTGCTCAGTCGTGCGCGACGACCCCCGCGGGGCCCCCTGCGCACTTCTCGGGCAAGCTCAGACACAGAACCATCATAGGGTCTGAAATCGGACGACATTCTTGATGGATCCTGGATGTGGAGAAAGAGTTCACCCCCGGCACGATGCCAGGGGTGAACGCGGAATTCAGCGGAGCGGACTCGACCTCAGATCGAGTTCACATCGAGCGGAACGCCCGGGCCGAAGGTGGTGGAGACCGCGCCCTTCAGCACGTACTTGCCCTTCGACGAGCTCGGCTTCAGACGGATGATCTCCTCGAGCACCGCGCCGATGTTGTCGCGGAGCTGCTCGGGCGAGAACGAGGCCTTGCCGATGATGAAGTGCACGTTCGAGTGCTTATCGACGCGGAACTCGATCTTGCCGCCCTTGATATCGGTCACGGCCTTGGCCGGATCGGGGGTGACGGTGCCGGTCTTCGGGTTCGGCATCAGGCCGCGGGGGCCGAGCACCTTGCCGAGACGGCCGACCTTGCCCATGAGCTCGGGGGTCGAGACCGCCGAGTCGAACGCGGTGTACCCACCGGCGACCTTCTCGATCAGCTCGTCGCCGCCGACCTCGTCAGCGCCCGCCGCGATCGCGGCCTCGGCCGCGGCGCCGGTCGCGAACACGATCACGCGGGCGGTCTTGCCCGTGCCGTGGGGCAGGCTGACGGTGCCGCGCACCATCTGATCCGCCTTGCGCGGATCGACGCCGAGCTTCACCGCGACCTCGACGGTCGAATCGGTCTTGGTCGACCCGGTCTCCTTCGCCAGGGCGACTGCCTCGGCGGGAGTGTAGAACTTGTCTGCCTCGATCTTGGCAGCGGCGCTGCGATACGCCTTTGACTTCTGTGCCATGTTTCTGCCTGCCCTTAGTCGACCGTGATGCCCATGGAGCGAGCGGTGCCCGCAATGATCTTCGCCGCCGCGTCGATGTCGTTCGCGTTCAGATCGGCCTGCTTCTGCTCGGCGATCTGGCGAACCTGCTCGGCGGTGACCTTCGCAACCTTGACGGTGTGCGGAGTGCCCGAACCCTTCTGCACACCGGCCGCCTTCTTCAGGAGCTCGGCCGCCGGCGGGGTCTTCAGGATGAAATCGAAGGAACGATCCTCGTACACGGTGATCTCCACCGGGATGATGTTCCCGCGCTGGGATTCTGTGGCCGCGTTGTAGGCCTTGCAGAACTCCATGATGTTGACGCCGTGCTGACCGAGCGCCGGACCGACCGGGGGCGCAGGGTTCGCGGCGCCCGCAGCGATCTGAAGCTTGATCAGACCGGCTACCTTCTTGGCTGCCATAGTGTTTCCTCTCTCGAAACCGGACTCTCACCGGTCTCTCCCGCACGCGGACGATCCGAGCGCGGTGCCGTGTTCGCGTCGCCTCTCGAGGAGAACCGGCGCAAACTCATCTATCTTAGCGCAGTTTCGCCCGGATCCGCACCCCCTGCCGTCTCGGGGAAGGATAGCCTGCGCTTGCTTGCAGCCCTCCGGGGAATGCGTATCGTAGAGATACGGTCGAAACGCCTCGGCCGATTCGAGCACCACGGAGGTCGAGTCGCATGACAATCCAAGAAACTCAGGTACCGGCTGCTCAGGGAGACGTGACCCGCCCGACGGGCGTCGCGCAGTACCTCACCCCGGCGGTCCATGATCTCATCGCCCTCGCCGTGAACGGCAAGCAGGCCCACTGGCACGTGCGCGGCGCGAACTTCATCGGCGTGCACGAGTTCCTCGACACGATCATCGCGCACGCGCAGGAGGGCTCGGACTCGCTCGCGGAGCGGATCGTCGCGCTGGGCCTGCCGATCGACGCTCGACTCGGCACTGTCGCGGCCCGAGCCTCGAATCCCGAGCTCACCCCCGGCTTCCAGCAGTGGAAGCCGACCATCGATGAGATGGTGGCGCAGCTGGACGCGACGCTCGCGACCATCTACCGCGCGGTCGAGGGCCTCGACGACATCGACCTCGTGAGCCAGGATCTCGTGATCGCCATCGCCGAGCAGTTGGACAAGGACCGCTGGTTCCTCGTCTCGCACTACGCCGAATGAGGCGAATGCGGCGCGCGGGGGCCTGACAGGCGCCGATAGGCCGCCAGCAGCGAGATCGACACGACCGCGAGCGCCGGCACGAGCAGGATCGCCCACTGCAGGCCGAATGCGCGCTCGAGTCCGCCCAGCAGGAGCGGGCCGAGCGCCACGGCCGTGCCGGTCGCGAGCGACCCCATGGCGGTCGCCCGGTCGGTGAGGCCCTCGGCGCCCTCGATCAGTTTGCTCAGCGACAGCGGGTAGTGGCCGGCGATGCCGACCCCGATCGCGAAGAGCAGCGCGATCGACAGCGGCAACCAGCGCGAGAACCAGAACCCGCCGAATCCGACGACGCAGATCAGCGCCGCGGCTGCGAGCATGGCATCGGCGCTCAGCACGGCCGACAGCCGCGCCGCGAGAATGCGGCCGACCATGATGCCGAGCAGGATCGCGCTCAGGGTCACGGTCGCGGCTGATTCGGGGAGCCCGAGTCGCGCCACCAGCCAGCTCGGGGTCCACAGCGTCATGGCGAACTCGATGCCGAGCGCCGTCACCATCGACACCCACATCACCCAGAACCGCATCGGGAGCCGCCCGCGGCGATGCCCGTGCCCGTGCCGTTCGACATCGAAGAAGGGCCGGCGCCGGCGCCGCTGCCCGATCAGCTCGACCAACGAGCAGGTGAGCGCCGCGAGAATCGCGACTGCGAAGCCGGCGCGCCACCCGAACGCCGTGCCCGTCGCCATGCCGATGATCAGCGGCGCGAGCACACCCGCGCCCTGACTGAACGCGGACGCTTCGGAGAGGATCCTCGCCTTCTCCCCCGGGTACTGCAGCGCGAGATCCGCATAGCAGCTCGACTGGACGATGGTCACGAAGAACCCCGCGAGCATGATGCCGGCGAGCGTCCCCGGCAGCGCGGGCGACGCGAGATACACGGCTACGCCGACGCTCAGGCCCACGAGTCCGAGTGCGATCGCCGCCGAGCGGCCGATCCGCCCCACGATGAGGCTGCTCACGAGCGAGGAGACGATGAGCCCCGCGCCGAACCCGGTGGCGTGCAGCGAGGCGAGGGCGACCGGGATGCCGAGATCGCTCGCGAGCAGATGCACGGTCGGCGCATACCCGTCGATCACGAGCACGCCGGCGCCGAGCTGGCCGAATCGAAGCCATGTGAGTCGTGTGTGCGCTCGGCGAATACGACCCCCGGCGCGCGAGCGTCTTGCCTGCACGAGATCAGCGTAGTGGAGGCGCGGGGACGCAGATGACCACGGAGCCGAGACGCACGACCTCGAAGGCGCGAGCCCGTGAAACGCGAAGCCCCGCATCCGAGAACTCGGGTGCGGGGCCTCGCGATGCCTGCGCGGGATGCGCCGGCATCAGATCATCTTGGTGACCTGATCGAAGCTGAGCTCGACCGGGGTCTCGCGTTCGAAGAGCGAGACGAGCACCGTGAGCTTGCCGGCCGCCGGGTTGATCTCGCTGATCGTGCCCGGGAGGCCCTCGAAGGAGCCCGACTTGATGGTGATCGTCTCGCCGACCTCGAAGTCGATCTCGACGTTGCCGGCCTCGGCGGCGCCCGCCGCGGCCTTCGACTTCGCGAGCACGGGCTCGAGCTCGACGGTGCTCTTGAGCATCTCGAACGCCTCGTTGAAGCGCAGCGGCACGGGGTTGTGCGCGTTGCCGACGAAGCCGGTCACGCCCGGCGTGTGACGCACGACCGACCACGAGTTCTCGTTCAGGCGCATGCGGACCAGCACGTAGCCGGGAACGCGCACGCGGGTGACCATCTTGCGCTGGCCGTTCTTGACCTCCATGACCTCTTCCATGGGGACCTGGATCTCGAAGATGTCGTCGACCGCGCCCATCGTCTCGCGACGGTTCCACAGATTCGACTTCACCTTGCGCTCGTAGCCGGCGTAGCTGTGGATGACGTACCACTTGCCGGGGCGGGTGCGCAGATCGCGCTTGAACTCCGCATACGGGTCTTCGACCGCTTCGGCCGTTTCGGCGGCAGGGGCGGCCGCGTCCGCAGCTGCCTCAGCTTCGGGCTCGCCCTGGCGCGCCAACGCGTCGAGTGCTGCGTCGAGCTCAGCCTCGGGAGTGTTGTTGATTTCGCTGGACATCTGAATCTGAGTTTCGCTTTCGATAGTGGTGAGGTCTCATCGGGCTGCGGCCGCATCGGACCGCGATCGACACCGCGTCGGGATCAGCTGGGCGTGCCGAAGACGAAGACCGTGACCCAGCCCATGCCCTGGTCGAAGAGCCAGGTGAGCGCCATCATGATCACGACGAAGGCGAGCACCACCGCGGTGAAGTTGATGAGCTCCTTGCGGGTCGGGGTGACGACCTTCTTCAGTTCGGCGAAGACCTGCTGGATGAACAGCACGAGGCGGCCGAACCATGAACGCTTCGCGGCGCGATCAGCCTTTGCGCGCTCGACCAGACCGCCACCGGTCTCGTCGATCTCATTGCTGCTCACGGATACGTCCTTTCTTCGCCGGGAGAGTGCTCCCGGGTCTGGCAGGGCGGACAGGACTCGAACCTGCAACCTGCGGTTTTGGAGACCGCTGCGCTACCAATTGCGCCACCGCCCTATAGGTCACTCCGCCCCGTATTCTTCGAGCCGAATCGACCCGCCCGAATGACTTACGGGCACAGAAAAATATTGGGTGAAGTTCTTACCCTCGGTCGAGTGTACGGGATCGGAAGCCCGCTTGTCGAACTGATCGCGCGGTCCCGACCCGAATTCTCAGAATCGATAGGGGTACTTCGACCAGTCGGGATCGCGCTTCTCGAGGAACGCGTCGCGACCCTCGACCGCCTCGTCGGTGCCGTACGCCAGGCGTGTCGCCTCACCCGCGAAGACCTGCTGCCCCACCAGGCCGTCGTCGAGCAGATTGAAGGCGTACTTCAGCATGCGGATCGCGGTCGGCGACTTGCCGAGGATCTCTCGCGCCCACTCGATCCCCGTGCGCTCGAGCTCGGCGTGCGGCACGACCGCATTCACCGCGCCCATCTCGTAGGCGCGCTGCGCCGAGTACTCCCGCGCCAGGAAGAAGACCTCGCGCGCGTTCTTCTGGCCGATCTGCTTCGCGAAGTAGGCGCTGCCGTATCCCGCGTCGAACGAGCCCACATCGGCATCGGTCTGCTTGAAGCGCGCGTGCTCGGCGCTCGCGATCGAGAGGTCGCACACCACGTTCAGCGAATGCCCGCCGCCCGCGGCCCAGCCGGGAACGAGCGCGATGACGACCTTCGGCATGAAGCGGATCAGGCGCTGCACCTCGAGGATGTGCAGCCGTCCCGCGCGCGCCTGCTCCTCGGGCGAGACCTCGGTCTCCCTCTCCGAGTACTTGTACCCGTCGCGACCGCGGATGCGCTGATCGCCGCCCGAGCAGAAGGCCCAGCCGCCGTCTTTCGGACTCGGCCCGTTCCCGGTGAGCAGCACGACCCCCACGCGGGG
>JBDIAD010000010.1:0-12718 GCA_039812205.1 Leucobacter sp. | reverse complement strand
CGGGATCATCCTCGGCTGGCATCTCGCGATCCTGCTGGTGGTCGCCGCGATCGCAGGCGTCGGCACGGGCTCGCCCCCGGCGCTCGTGCGCGCCCGCTGGTCGAATCTGCTGGGCGGTTCACCGCAGATCACCACCGCATTCGCGTGGGAGTCGATCGTGGAGGAATCCGCCTTCATCATCGGGCCGATCCTCGTGGCCATGCTGGTGAGCATCGCGCCCACCGTCCTCGGCATCGCCTTCGCCGTCGTCGCGCTCGCGATCGGCAGCTACTCGCTGTACACGCAGCGCAGCACGGAACCGAGACCGATCCCGCGCCGCGAGGCCGCCGGGCAGCGCATGCCCCGCGAGGCGCGCGCCTTGATCCTGCTCTCCGCGATCGTCTACTTCTGCGTCGCGGCGACGATCGGCTCCCTCGACGTCTACGCGGTGGCGCTCGCGCAGTCGCAGGGATCGCCCTGGGCCGCGGGCGTGCTCATCGCGGCCCTCGCGGCGGGCTCCATGGTCTCGGCCTTCGCGTACGGGAGCATCGACTGGCGCAGGTCGCCGCAGCAGCGCCTCCTGGGGTCGGCGCTGCTGTTCGCGATCGTGTCGATTCCGCTCGTCTTCATCGACGGGATCATTCTCAGCGGTATCTGCATCGCGCTCATCGGCGTCTCAGTCTCGGCCGCGCTCACCACCTCGAATCTCACCGTGCGCGACGCCTCGCCCGCGGGTCGGCTCACCGAGTCGCTGACCTGGCTCTCGGCGGCGATGGGGCTCGGCGTCTCGGCGGGCAATGCCGTCTCGGGCCTGCTGATCGACAACTTCTCCGTGCACGCGGGAACCCTTCCCGTGGCCGGCTCGGCCGCGATCGCGATCGTCGTCGTGCTCATCGTGATCCCGATGCTGCGCCCCTCGATCTCCGGGGCACCGCGGGAAGCCTGAGGATCCCCGACGATTTCTTGCGAGAAGAGGCGAAGAGTGGGAGGATCGCAAGAGCGATAGCCATCCGATTCGACGTTGGGGAAGACGTTTCGAGTCGAGAAGGAGATCGCGATGAATACAGAGACCTCCGGTGCAACAGCGGCGGGGGTGCTTTTCGTGCACTCGTGCCCGAAGGCACTGGCACCGCACGTCGAGTGGGCGCTCGCCCGTGAGATCGGGCGCGTGGTGAAACTCGACTGGAGCCCGCAGCCGCTGCTGCCGGGGATCCTGCGCACCGAGGCGGTCTGGCGCGGGCCGGTCGGAACCGCGGCCTCCGTCGCCTCATCGCTGTTCGGCTGGCATCAGCTGCGCTTCGAGATCACCGAGGATCAGACGGCGCTCACCGACGGCGGGAGATGGATGCACACGCCCGCGCTGGGGATCTTCCACATGCAGACCGACGCCTCCGGCAACGGCGTGCTCACCGAGAACGCGGTGCGATCGGCAGTGATCGCGGCCGCGGGGGACCACGCCGCGCTCGACCGGGAGCTGCGTCTCCTGCTCGGAGCCGAGTGGGATGCCGAACTCGAGCCGTTCCGCGCCGCCGAGGACGGCGACGCGACGATCCTGACGCTGCCCCGCGTCGGCTAGACCGACGGGCCGGACGGCAGGAGGCTCGCGAGCGGTGCGCCCGCGAGCCGCATCATGCGTCGTAGGAGCGGATCGCCACGACCGCGTTGTGGCCGCCGAACCCGAACGAGTTCGAGATCGCGAGCTGCGGGCCGTCGCCGAGGGGCTGCGCCTCGATCGAGGCGAGCATCGGGATCTCGGGATCCTGCTCGGTGAGGTTGATCGTCGGGGGCGCGATGCGATGCTTCACGGCCAGCGTGGCGAACAGCGCCTCGAGGGCGCCCGTTCCGCCGAGGAGATGGCCCGTGGCGGCCTTCGTCGCAGACACCGGGATCTCGCGGATGCGATCGCCGAAGACCTTGTGGAGGGCCGTGTACTCTGCGATATCGCCCACCGGCGTGGAGGTCGCGTGCGCGTTGATGTGGGTGACCTCATCGGGTTCGGCACCGGCCTGCTCAAGCGCCAGCAGCACCGCGCGGCTCGCGCCGCGGCCCTCGGGGTCGTTCGCGGTGATGTGGTAGGAATCCGCGGTCACGCCGCCGCCGGCGAGCTCCGCATAGATGCGGGCTCCGCGAGCGAGCGCGTGCTCCTCGGTCTCCAGGACGAGCGCCGCGCCGCCCTCGCCCATGACGAAGCCGTCGCGGTCGATGTTGTACGGGCGCGACGCGGTCTCGGGGGAGTCGTTGCGCTTTGAGAGCGCCTGGGCCGCGCCGAAGGCGGCCACGGTGATGGGGTGGATCGCGCTCTCCGATCCGCCGGCGATGACGACGTCCGCGTAGCCGGCCTGCAGGTGCTCGTACGCGTTCACGAGCGCCTCGGTGCTCGATGCGCACGCCGACGCGACGGTGCGCGCATAGGCGCGGGCCTCGAGATGCATCGAGACGGCGGCCGAGGGAGCATTCGGCATCAGCATCGGCACCGTGAGCGGCATCACCCGTCGCGGGCCCTTCTCGCGCAGGGTGTCCCAGGCGTCGAGCAGCGACCAGAGTCCGCCGATGCCGGTGGCCCAGTCCACGCCGAGGCGCTCCGAGGGGAGTTGCGGGCTTCCCGCGTCGGCGAAGGCCTCCATTGCCGCGATCAGCGCGAACTGGCTCGAGGGATCGAGTCGTTTCGCGACCGGGCGCTCCAGCACGGTCTCCGGGCGGACCTTCGCCTCGCCCGCGAAGTTCACCGCGAGGCCGTACTGCTCGATCCACTCGTGCGTGAGCGTGTGAATGCCGCTTTCGCCGGCGAGGAGGGCGTCCCAGCTCTCGGGGGCGGTGCCGCCCAGGGGCGAGCTCGCCCCGATACCGGTGATGACGATCTTCTTGCTCATGATCTCTTGCTCCGCATGGGTTCGAAAAGGTGACGCTGGGGGAGCCGGGCGAACCGGCGGGGCGGGCCCGGGCCCGCCCCGTGGCCAGAGCTTAGGCCTGCGCCTGGGCGATGAAGGTGACGGCGTCACCGACGGTCTTCAGGTTCTTGACCTCGTCGTCGGGGATCTTCACGTCGAACTTCTCCTCGGCGTTCACCACGATCGTCATCATCGAGATGGAATCGATGTCGAGATCATCGGTGAACGACTTGTCGAGCGCTACGACATCGGCCGCGATGCCCGTCTCGTCATTGATCAGTTCGGCGAGTCCCGCGAGGATCTCCTCGTTGCTGAATGCCATTGTTTTCTCCTTGTGTTGGGATCTTCGGTCAGTGAAAATGTAGCGGATCGAGCGCGGATTCCTACGGCAACTCGACGATTTGCGCGCCATAGACGAGGCCGGCTCCGAAGCCGATCTGCAGTGCGAGCCCCCCGGAGAGCTCGGGATGCTCCTCGAGCAGCGCGTGCATGGCCAGCGGGATCGAGGCGGCGGACGTGTTGCCCTGCATCTCGATGTCGCGCGCGATCACGACGGAATCCGGCAGCTTCAGCTGCTTCGCGAATTCGTCGATGATGCGCATGTTCGCTTGATGCGGGATGAACGCAGCGAGTTCGCCGGGCTCGATGCCCGACTCCTCGAGCGCGCGGCGGGCGACCCTCGCCATATCCCACACGGCCCAGCGGAACACCGTCTGGCCGTCCTGGCGCAGCGTCGGCCAGGCGAGCTCGCCCGGCTTCTCGCGATACTCGGCGAACGTCGAGGTCATGCGGATCGTCTCCCACTTCTCGCCGTCGCTGCCCCAGATCGTCGGCCCGATGCCCGGGTGATCGCTCGCCCCGATGACGACGGCGCCCGCGCCGTCGCCGAGGAGGAACGAGATGCTGCGATCGGTCGGATCGACCAGCTCGGAGAGCTTCTCGGCTCCGATGACGAGAACGTTCTTGCAGACGCCGGAGCGCACGAGCGCGTCGGCCTGGCCGCCGCCGTAGGTGTAGCCGGCGCAGGCCGCCCCGATGTCGAACGCCGCGGCGGGGGTGAGGCCGAGCCGGTGCGCGGCGAGAGACGCCATCGACGGCGTCACGGCGACATTCGAGATCGTCGAGATGATGACGCCGTCGATGTCCGCTCGATCGAGGCCGCTGCGTGCGATGGCCTCTTCGCCCGCGAGAACCGCGAGATCCACCGCCTGCAGCTCATCGCTCGCGCGACGCCGCTGAATGATGCCGGTTCGCTGGCGGATCCACTCATCCGACGAGTCGATCGCCTCGACGAGGTCGTCGTTGGGGACGTCGAGATCGCCGCGAGCCGCGCCGACGGAGAGAATGCGCGAATGAGCCGGGCCGGTCGGCTGAATCAGAGGTGCCATGGTTTCCTGAGTTCCTTTCAGCGGCGCCTAGGCGCCGGCGCCCTGGATGAGCTCGACGGCCGCATCGATATCGGCGGGAGACTTGATCGCGACGGTCGGCACGCCCTTCAGCGCGCGTTTGGCGATGCCGGTGAGTGCGCCCGCCGGGGTGAGTTCGATGAGGCCGGTGATCCCGCCGGCCTGGAAGCTCTCCATGCACGCATCCCAGCGCACCGGGTTAGCGATCTGCGAGACGAGCAGCGACAGGAACGCGCTGCCGCTGGCCACGAGAGAGCCGTCGGAGTTCGTCCACAGCGGGCGGATCGGATCCTGAGCCTCCACGCCCTCCGCGGCGGTGGCGAGCACGTCGATGGCGCTCGCCATGTACTCGGTGTGGAAGGCGCCGGCCACCTGCAGCGGGATCACGCGTGCGCCGCGCGGAGGGTTCTCGGCGAGCGCGGCGAGCGCGGGCAGTGCTCCCGCGGCCACGGTCTGCCCACCGCCGTTGCGATTGGCGGGGGTGAGCCCCTGGGCCGAGATCGCCTCGAGCACCTGCTCCTCGACCCCGCCCACGACGGCGCTCATACCGGTCGCCTCGCGCCCGGCCGCCTCGGCCATGGCGCGGCCGCGCACGCCGACGAGCTGCAGCGCATCGCGTTCGCGGAGCACGCCAGCGGCCGCCGCGGCGGCGAACTCCCCGACCGAATGCCCGGCGACACCGACCCCGTCGAGCGATACGCGCTGCGAAAGCGCGCGCCAGCTGAGGAGACTCGCGGCGACGATGAGCGGTTGGGCGATCTGGGTGTCGCGAATCGTATCGGCGTCGCTGGTGGTGCCGTGCGCGACGAGGTCGACGCCGGCCGCTTCGGAAGCCTCGGCGAGGAACGCGCGGGCGGCGGGATCCTCGATCCATTCCGAAAGGAACCCTGGAGTCTGTGAGCCCTGTCCCGGGCAGGCGATGACGATCACGGTGATAAGTCTTCCAGAAGAACGCGCTTTGCTCTGCATATACGCGATGAGAAAAACGCGAAACCGTTGTGGATTTCGGCTAAGCGTCGCCCCGATCGGGGCGCTTGCCTCCGGCGCGGGCGATGGAGCCGAGAATGAGCGCGGCCTGCAGATTGAGCGCGGAGCGCGGGTTCGTGGCGTTCCAGCCGACGATGTCGCTCACCTTCTTGAGACGGTACCGCACCGTGTTCGGGTGCACGAAGAGTTCGCGCGCGGTGCCCTCGAGCGAGCGGCCGTTGTCGAGATAGCACCAGAGGGTCTCGAGGAGCTCTCGCGAATGGCCGCGCAGCGGCTCGTAGATCTGCTCGATGAGGGTTCGCCTGGCGAGGCCGTCGCCGGCGAGTGCGCGCTCGGGCAGAAGATCGTCGGCCTCCACCGGGCGGCGGATGCCGCGCGAGGCCCGTGCCACCGCGATTCCCGCGAGCGCGGCCTTCGCGCTACGAGAGGCCTCGACCAGCGTCGGCACGGTCGGGCCGATCACGAGCGGGCCGTCGGAGAAGAACTCGGCGAGACGGTTCGCGATCTCGTTGAAGGGGAGCGGGTCGTCGGGCTTCGCCCCCTCCTTCTGCGGGAAGTTCGCGCGTCCGAGCACGAGCACCAGACGCGTGCCCTGCAGGCCGACGAGCACATCCGCGCCCGCGAGACGAGCCGCGCGGCGGATCTGATCCACATCCGCGAAGCGATCGCAGCTGCCCACCATCACCGCTGCCTCGCCCTGGCCGTGCCAGCCGAGCGCCGCGATGCGGCTGGGCAGCTCGTCATCCGTCTCGCCCGTGAGGATCGAGTCGACCACGAGCGCCTCGAGACGGGCATCCCACAGGCCGCGGGCCTCGGCCGCGCGCGCGTAGACGTCGGCCGCGGCGAAGGCGACATCGCGGGAGTAGTGGAACACCGCCTCCCGCAGCTCCTCGCTGCGCGGGGCGACGCGCTCCTCGACGACGGAGACGACGACGCGGATCAACTGCAGCGTCTCGGACAGGCTGATGGAGCGCAGCAGTTCGCGCGGCGCGGAGCTGAACACGTCGGAGGCGACCCATGGCGTCGAGCTCGGATCCTCGTACCACTGGATGAAGGATCCGATGCCCGACTGCGCCACGAGCCCGACAGCGCTCCTGCGGCCCGGAGGCATTCCCCCGTACCAGGGGAGCGTCTCCTCCAGGCGCGCCAGAATGCGTGTCGAGAGTTCGCCGGTGATGCCGCGAAGCCAGGTCAGCTCGCGCTCTTTCGCACTATCCATTCGTCGCTGCGGTCGGACGGACTAGGACTCGCCGCCCGCGCCTCCAGTCGTACCGGCGTTGACCTCGTTCAGACGGTACTTCGCCGCGGCCTGCGCGGGTACGCCCGCTTCGACCTTGCCCTGGGCCGCGAGGCGCTGCAGCACCTTCACCACCACCGATTCGCGATCGATGTGGAAGTAGCGGCGGGCGGCTGCGCGGGTGTCGCTGAAACCGAAGCCATCGGCGCCGAGGACCGAGTAGTCGCCCGGGACGAACTGGCGGATCTGATCGGGAACGTCGGTCGCCCAGTCGCTCACCGCCACGAACGGCCCCTCCGCATCCGCGAGCTTCTGCGTCACGTACGCGGTCCGCGGTTCGGCGTCCATCTCGAGGAAGTTGTGGCGATCGGCGGCGAGGCCGTCGCGGCGCAGCTCGCTCCACGAGGTGACGCTCCACACATCGGCGGTGACGCCCCAATCCTTCTGCAGCAGCTCGGCCGCCTCGATGGACCAAGGAACGGCCACGCCCGATGCCAGGATCTGGGCGCGCGCTCCGTCGCCCTCGCCCTGGTGCACGCGGTAGATGCCGCGAATGATGCCCTCGACGTCGACGCCCTCCGGCTCCGCAGGGTGGATCATCGGCTCGTTGTACACCGTCAGGTAGTACATCACGTCGGGATCGGGGTGGGATCCGCCGTACATGCGATCGATGCCGCTCTTCACGATGTGCGCGATCTCGTAGCCGTACGCCGGATCGTAGGAGATGACCGCGGCATTGGTGTTCGACAGCACGAGCGAGTGCCCGTCCGCGTGCTGCAGCCCCTCGCCGGTGAGCGTGGTGCGGCCGGCGGTCGCGCCGATCATGAAGCCCCGGGCCATGGAGTCGCCCGCGGCCCAGATCGCGTCGCCGGTGCGCTGGAATCCGAACATCGAGTAGAAGATGTAGACCGGGATCAGCGGTTCGCCCTGCGTCGAGTACGAGGTGCCGACCGCGGTGAACGCCGCCATCGCACCCGCCTCGTTGATGCCGACGTGCAGCAGCACGCCCTGAGCGCTCTCCTTGTAGGCCAGCAGCAGTTCGCGGTCGACCGACATGTAGTGCTGCCCGTTGGGGTTGTAGATCTTCGACGTCGGGAAGTAGCTGTCCATGCCGAAGGTGCGCGCCTCATCGGGGATGATCGGCACGAATCGCGGGCCGAACCCCTTCGTTCGCATCAGGTCCTTCAGCATGCGCACGAAGACCATCGTCGTCGCGGCCTCCTGCTGGCCGGTGCCCTTCTGCGCGATCGAATAGGCCTTCTCCTCGGGCAGCTCGATCTGCGTGTACTTGCTGCGGCGCTCGGGGATGTACCCGCCGAGCGCGCGACGACGCTCGTGCATGTACTGGATCGCGGGATCCTGCTCGCCCGGGTGGTAGTACGGCGGGCGGTACGGATCGGCCTCGAGCTGGGCATCGGTGATCGGGATGCGCATGGCGTCGCGGAACTGCTTGAGGTCTTCCAGCGTCATCTTCTTCATCTGGTGCGTCGCATTGCGCGCCTCGAAGTGCGAGCCGAGGGTGTATCCCTTGACGGTCTTCGCGAGGATGACTGTCGGACGGCCCTTGTGCTCGACCGCAGCGCGATAGGCCGCGTAGATCTTGCGGTAGTCGTGGCCGCCGCGGCGCAGGTTCCAGATGTCGTCGTCGGTGAGGTGATCGACGAGCTTGAGCGCGCGCGGGTCGCGGCCGAAGAAGTTCTCGCGCACGTAGGCGCCGCTCTCGGCCTTGTAGGTCTGGTAATCGCCGTCGGGCGTGACGTTCATCAGGTTCAGCAGCGCGCCATCGGTGTCGCGGGCGAGCAGATCGTCCCACTCGCGGCCCCAGACGACCTTGATGACGTTCCAGCCGGCGCCGCGGAAGTAGCTCTCGAGCTCCTGGATGATCTTCCCGTTGCCGCGCACGGGGCCGTCGAGGCGCTGCAGGTTGCAGTTGACGACGAAGGTGAGATTGTCGAGGCCCTCGTTCGCGGCGACCTGGAGCTGGCCGCGGCTCTCGATCTCGTCCATCTCGCCGTCGCCAAGGAATGCCCAGACGTGCTGGTCGGAGGCGTCCTTGATGCCGCGATTGGTGAGGTACTTGGCGAGCTGGGCCTGGTAGATCGCGTTGATCGGACCGAGGCCCATCGACACCGTCGGGAACTGCCAGAACTCGGGCATCAGGCGCGGGTGCGGGTAGCTCGGCATGCCGTTGGGGGACTGCGACTTCTCCTGTCGGAAGCCGTCGAGCTGATCCGTCGTCAGGCGACCCTCGAGGAAGGCGCGGGCGTATCCGCCCGGGGAGGCGTGACCCTGCATGTAGATCTGGTCGCCGCCGCCGGAGGCGTCCTGGCCGCGGAAGAAGTGGTTGAAGCCGACCTCGTACAGAGACGCCGCCGAGGCGTAGGTCGAGATGTGGCCGCCGGCGCCGATGCCCGGGCGCTGCGCGCGGTGCACCGTCATCGCGGCGTTCCAGCGGATCCAGCGGCGGTAGGTGCGCTCGAGCTCCTCATCGCCAGGGAAGTCGGGCTCGTCCTCCGGCGCGATCGTGTTCACGTAGTCGGTGGTCGGCACCTGCGGGACGCTCAGTCGCAGCTTGCGGGACTCCGCGAGCAGGCTCGTCATGATCTCCCGGCCTCGTGCGGCACCGCGATTCTCGACGACCTGGTCGAGGGATTCGATCCACTCCGCAGTCTCGCCCGGATCTCTATCGGCCTGATCTGGCGCGTACGGATCCTCGGTATTCACAGGCATTGTTGCTCCTTCGCGGCTCTTCGCGCGGATGCCGGGTGCGGCGGCGCGAGACGGGCGCGCGGGATGATGGCGCGCCATCCCAAGACTATCGAATCCCGCTGACTGCTCCATCGCATTCGCGTGTTTTCGTGTCGATCCCCAACAAAATTCCGGGGGTGGATCGATAAACTGGGGGAGACGATCCTTCGACTGTCCCAATCGGCGCCCTGGCGCCAGAAAGGCGAATCGTGGCACTTCACGTTGGCGATATCGCACCCGATTTCACACTCTCCGATCAGAACGGCGCCGAGCTCACGCTCTCCGAGCTGGTCTCCGAATCCCCGGTCGCACTGGTGTTCTTCCCCCTCGCGTTCTCCGGCATCTGCACGGGTGAGCTGTGCGAGCTGCGCGACAATCTCGCCGTGTTCGACGACGCGAAGGTGCGTCTGGTGGGAGTGTCGGTCGACTCGGTCTTCTCGCTCAAGAACTGGGCCGAGAAGGAGGGATACGAGTTCTCGATCCTCTCCGATTTCTGGCCGCACGGCGCGACGGCGCAGCAGTACGGGGTGTTCATCGAGGAGCGCGGCATCGCGACGCGCGCCACCTTCGTGATCGGGGCGGATCGGAAGATCCTCGCGACCTTCGTGAACGAGCCGGGCGAGCCGCGCGACTTCGCCGCGTACCGCGAGGCGATCGCCGCACTGTGATCGCGAGGTCGGTTCGCCCGATCGAAACCCGCTAGGCTTGGCGAGTCCGCCTGGCGGGCGGGGGCCTGTAGCTCAGCTGGTAGAGCGCCACGTTTACACCGTGGATGTCGTCGGTTCGATCCCGGCCGGGCCCACCACTGAATGTGACGCGGATTCGAGGCCGTGCGGGAGCGCGGGCGGTCGCGTCGAAGGGTCCTCGCTTCTGTTCCTCTGACTCGCCGAGCAGCGCCGCCTCTGGCAACAGCGCGCCGACCGCCTCGATCAAATCGCCACCCATCGACAGGAGCATCATGACCTCGATCGACCCCCGACTCGACCTGGCTCTCCAGCGGGTGATCCGCGCACCGCGATCCGCCATCTGGCGGGCGTGGACCGAGTCGGCCCGACTCCAGCAGTGGTGGGTGCCCGCGCCCGCCATCGCCCGCATCGACCGGCTCGACGTTCAGCCGGGCGGGGCGTTCGTCACCAGCATGAGCGAGGATGGCGAGGCCTTCGTTCCGCACACGGATTCGATCTTCCTCGTCATCGAACCGGAGACCCGCCTCGTGTTCACCAATGCCGTCACCAGTGAGTGGCGGCCTGCCGCTCCCGCTCCCGTTGCGATGACGGCCGAGATCACGCTCGCGGAGCATCCTGATGGCACCGACTACCGGGTCGTCGTGCGACACGGCGATCCCGCCGCCCGCAACCATCACGAGGAGCTCGGCTTCTTCGACGGATGGGGCGCGGTGACCTCTGCGCTCGCCGCCCTCGTCGAGGGAAAAGCCGCGGCATAACGGCCGGCTCGTCGAGCGCCCGCCGGTGCTGTCTCCGGCCGCCGGCGATGGTGCAGAATGGTGCACATCTCGCCGCGATCCACGGATGAGTCGCGGCCGCCCCTCACGAAGGGTGTGACATGACGACAGCGACACTGGCGATCATCATGGTGATCGTGCTGGCGGGGTCGCTGTTCGCGCTCCGCCCCGGGGCCTTCCAGATCCCCGTCGTCGTCGGCGAGCTCGCCATGGGTGTGATCTTCGGGGCGAGCGGATTCGGGCTGCTCGACGCGAGCGACCCCACGTTCAAATTCCTGGGGAACGATATCGGCTTCGCGCTCGTCATGTTCGTCACCGGTTCTCACGTGCCGCTGCGCTCACCGGCGCTGCGAAAGGGCTTCGCCAGGGGAGTCGTCTACGCGACTGCAGTGGGAGTACTCTCGGTCCCTGCGGGGCTCGGGCTCGCCGCCGCGTTCGGAACGGGCAACGGGCCCGTCTACGCGGTGCTGATCGCCTCGTCCTCGGCCGCTCTCGTCCTGCCGAGCCTCGGCAGCGCCCCGCTCGACGGGCCGCCCATCGTCACCATGATCGCGCAGATCGCCATCGCCGACGTGGCGTGCATCATCCTGCTGCCCCTCGTGGTGGAGCCGGGCCTCGCGGCGACGCGCGCACTCGGCGTGCTCTCCGTCATAGCAGCCTGCGCGATCGTCTTCGTTCTGCTGCGATGGGCGGAACGAAGCGGAACTCGGCGCAGACTGCACGAAGTCTCGCAGCGTCGCGAACTCGCCCTCGAACTCAAGATCTCCCTGCTCCTGCTCTTCGCGATGGTGGCGATGGCCGAGGTCTTCGGAGTGTCGCCGATGCTCGCGGGCTTCGGTGTCGGCCTCGCGCTCGCCTCGATCGGGGAGCCGCGCAGACTCGGGCGCCAGCTCTTCGCGCTCACCGAGGGGTTCTTCGGTCCGATCTTCTTCGTCTGGATGGGGGCGGGCCTCGGACTTCGGCAGGTGGTGAGCGAGCCGAGACTGATCCTGCTCGGCGTCGCCCTGGGACTCGCCGCGCTGCTCGTGCACGGGCTGATGGCGGTGGGGCGGCAGCCCCTGCCGATCGCCGTGTCGACCGGTTCGCAGCTCGGAGTGCCGATCGCGGCCGCGACGCTCGGCCGCCTGACCGGGGCCCTCGAACCCGGGGAGGACGCGGCGCTGCTCCTCGGCGCCCTCGTCACGATCGCCATCACCGCGGTGCTGAGTCGGCGAGTGGTGCAGATCGCTCGACTGTCGTCAGCCGAGGCCGGGCGGTAGTCGTAGCCGTCCTTGTGTCATGCGCGGGCCTCCGAAGCCCGTGCCGATCGCGCCTCGGGGACCCGCATGACCGCTACGCTGGGTGGATGGCTGCCCCCCAGGTATACGCGTGCTTCCTGCCGGCCGGACCCGATCGCTACGAGCCGACCGAGCACACCGGCGGAGCGTGGCACGACGATGAGCAGCACCTCGCCCCGGTGGCCGGTCTCATGGTGCACCACATGGAGCGCTGGCGCGAGGCGAACGCAGACCCGTCGCTCGAGTTCAGCCGCTTCAGCTTCGACGTGCTCGGCAAGATCCCGCGCGAGACCGTCGAGCTCGAGACCGTCGTGTCGCGCCCGGGGCGCACCATCCAGCTGCTCGAGTGCACCGCGACGATCGGCGGGCGTGCGACCATTCGGGCCCGCGCGTGGATGCTGCAGACGTCGGACTCGAGCGCCGTGGCCGGCGACGAGTTCGAACGGCTCGATCCGCCAACTGAGGACTCGCCGGTGCATCCGCTCGCAGAAGTGTGGGGCGGCGGGTTCATCAACTCGGTGCGCGCGGTGAGCGTCGGCGAGTCGCATCCTGGGCGGGGGAGGATGTGGATCACCAGCGATCTCGAGCTCGTGCACGGCGAGGCGGTGAGCGAACTCGCCGAGTTCATGAAGTACGTCGACACCGCGAACGGCGCCGCGACCCGGGTGCCGCCGGGAGAGTGGATGTACCCGAACGTCGACCTCACGGTGCACCTGTTCCGACGCCCCCGCGGC